>SKFS01000069.1 GCA_007117885.1 Candidatus Izemoplasma sp. | reverse complement strand
TAGGGAAACGAATCTAATGTCCACGTGTCAAGCATAGACGCGATTTTTCTATAGTGATTCTGATTTGAAAGGGGTGGTTGCAGATGACACAACTTTGGCACCACTTAAAAACAATTTTTAAGCCAACTAAAACCAATCATAAAGGCTTTACCATTATTGAAACGGTGGCAGCAATCACCATTATTTCGTTGGTGCTTGTCAGTGCCTTTGCGATTGCGATTAATACAAGAGTACAGCTCTTGGCGCAAGAGAGACGTGTCACAGCACAGCAAGAAATTACGACCGTTCGTAGTGAGATTATGGCACGCATGGATGCGAATCATGTAGGACAGTTCTTAAATGCAAGAGGGAATGAGTTCAGCATAACCCAAGGGAACTGTTCGACAATGACGCTCACGCCGACTGGTCCTAATCTCTGTAGTGTTTTTTTAGAAGAGTTTGAACATGAGCATGCCATGAGTGTTCATTTTAGATTAGAAATCGGGACGGTCTCGATGATTCGAATCACTGTTTCTGCGAACTTCCACGGTGATCGTCATACCGAAGTTGAAGGCGTTGTTTTTGCTTCGGGTACATTTAGTCAAGTTGATTTAAATGATTTTGAACCATGGGACTTAAGTTCTTTGCAGACTAGTGACTTTGTGCAAGGTTTCGTTGTCAAATGGCCGGATTCAAGTGGTAATGACGCGCTTTGGGTTCAAAGGATTGAAAATAGTGGTTGGGCTCAGTCCGAAGAGCCGGGCTCAGCCGTCAACAGTTGGGGTGCTTGGAATCGAGTGTCGAATCCCAACCTGTTATCTCCTGGACAGTTCAATGTATTAGGTGATCTTTGGTATCATACTAACGTTTATGAAAATGGTGACATAGTATTTCATAATGGAAGTTATTGGATTGTGAACAATAATGGTGAAGCTAATAGCCATGAGCCCGGTACTGGAAACCTTAATAATATAGAGCGCAATAGAGATGGCTGGAATAAAATCAGTGATATGAATCATCCAGAGATTTTAGCTGGGGCCTTTTTGATCCAAGGAGATCCGTGGATTGAAACAAACACATACACTGCAAATGATGTCGTTTTGCATAATGGAAGTTATTGGGTAGTATCTAACTTTGGAGAGGCTAACTCGAATGAGCCAGGCGAAGGTCCTGGATGGCAACCGACTACCTTTGATGGTTCGAACACTCCAGATCCTTCAGACACGTCGTCACCTACTATTCCTCAGTGGAATGCATTCACAACCTATGCTATCGGTGACATTGTAGCCCATAGCGGGACTTTTTGGATTGCTAGAGTTGGATGGGCATCATCTCAAGAACCACAGTCACAAACATGGTCAGCTTGGAATGAAATTTCAGACCCTAATAATGTCGTTGGCTTTAATGTTCCCAATGCTGAGTGGATTCCAACAAATGTGTATGAAACAAACGATACGGTGACTTTTGGAGGAAACACTTTTAGAGCGCGTCAGCGCGTTAGTGGACCAAGCCCTAATGAAACCTGGGCTTGGCAGCAACTTCCCTAAAGAATAGGAATAAAGGAGGGTAAAGCATGTTACTAAAAAATAATAAAGGCGTTACCCTCATCGAACTTCTTGGGGCACTCGCTTTGCTAGGCATCTTAGTGGGGCTTATTGTTACGACTGTTTCAATCTTTATAAGAACAACTAACACGAGTATCTCGGAAAGCCAAATACAAACAGAGGGGTTATTACTTGTAAGAAATATCGAGAACCGTATTCTACGTCACATACCAGATGATATTAGAGAATGTGATAACGGAACAAACTGTGTCGTTCTTTCGTCAAGTGAACTAGACCAAGAGTTAGAGATTAATGTTGTCGGTTCAAGTATTTTTTTTGATAGTGTGGATATATTTCCGAGCAATCTAGAGGATAAAGTAACTGAGATCCGTCTTGAGTATTCGATTGAAAGCACTAATAATGTAATTTTGAATATTGTTGTTGAACTCAATAATCAACAAACCTTTAGAAGTAGTAACCTTTTTAGAAGAATTCCTTAATTAATGGTTAGTTGCAAAATGAGATATTTTATTATCCTGAGAGAGAGTTTCATTGGTAAGAAACTCTCTTTTTTTAATATTTGGCTTAAAACGCTTCAATTGTTGAGAAAAAGCGCTTGTTCTAAGGTGAACAAGCGCTTTACATTAAGCTTAGATATTTATTTATTATTCTTGAAAAAAGTCTATCAATTAACTCTTGGACTAGAAACACGAGGTATTGCTTCGTTAGTATCAGGGTTATTAGTATTTCCACTTGGCATTGGGCAAGAGTCATTGTTGCTTTCAACAAGTGAAGAAGAATTTTGCGAACCTTCTCCTGGACCGAGAAAAATCAAATCCCCGTTCAATATCGTAGCAGTCCCTGAAGAGTTATTACCTCTTATTCTAAGATCCCCTTCTACAATGCAAATATGATTAAAACGGATATCATTTGCTGGTAGATTTCCATTTCCACCAATTCGCCTGACCTCAACATTGCCTTCTTCTATAGTGATAAAACCTTCAAAGATAACATCATTCCTTTGAATGAAAAGATTGTTAGTGATGATTAAATTAGCTTTGATTTCAGTTCCCTCAAAACTACCATCTATCACTAAGTTAGTTATTTTAAAGGTGCCATTTGAAGAAAAATCAATTTCGTTTATCGAATCTACTTCTTGAATAATAGGTGCTGGCATTTCCATAGAAATTGTCGAACTAACAATTCTTCTATTTTGAACATTTTCATTGTCGTCAGCATAAGTCCAAAGCACCCAGACACCGTCAGACACTTCATCTAAAACAACTCGCATCGGTTCATCTATTAACAATGCTCTTAAAATATCATAATCATGCGTTAGCATTGAATGATTGGCCATGACAAAGTCTGAAGCCACTTGAACCCTGTTGATGGCGCTAAAGTCATCGTTTGAGCGATCGGTATCACTCGATACCATCATCGTCATGTTCATCACCATGATGAAAAGACCCGCAACCAATCCTGTGACAAGCACAAAGGTTCCTAAGACAGTAGGGAATGCAAATCCGCGTTTACTTTTAATGATTGATTTCATAATGGCCTCCCACACAACGATGGTTGTGGTTTAGATAGTGCATCT
>SKFS01000078.1 GCA_007117885.1 Candidatus Izemoplasma sp. | reverse complement strand
TCAGTAAAGAGCCTATAGTTAATCACTTATATTAATTGGCATAACATAGCAATGGGCTAGTCAACTTATAGGGTAAGCTTACATAGAATTGCATTGACTTGAAATAATTTAATAAAAAAGGATGTGTTTGGATGAAGCATTTAATAATGAATAACGGTTTAACCATTCCTGTTTTAGGAACAGGAACAAATACGTTTGGGAAAGAAAACCATGATTTTAATGGAAAAATTACTTATGACACTAAAGAACTTCGTTCTGCCATAGACCTTGGCTACAGACTTATAGATACAGCGATTTATTATCGAAATGAAGCAGTTATTGGGAAAGCAGTGAAAGAATCAGGTTTAGATAGAAGTGAATTCTTTATTACATCTAAAATTCCAGCGGATAAAGAGTACACAAAAAACAATGACCGTGTTATACACTACGTAGATAAATCACTTAAAGAGCTTGATATGAAGTATATCGATCTTTACTTGATTCATTTTCCATTAGAATCAGACGAAGATAACCTACGGGTTTGGCGGGTGCTAGAAACATTTGTTGAGAGAGGTCTTATAAAATCTATTGGTGTTTCTAACTTTAATGAGAATCAATTAGCTTACTTAATTAAACACGCTACGATTAAACCGGTTATTAATCAATTCCAATCTTATCCCGGTAAACATAATCAAGCGTTGATTGATTTTTGCAAAGCCAATAATGTGATACCTGAAGCATACCAATCACTTGCTAAGTTGGATGCAAAAATAAAAGATAAGTTAATCGACATCGCTAAACCATACAATAAAACATGGAGCCAAATCATTTTAAACTATCAAGTTAACGAGGGGATGATAGTGATTCCTAAATCACATAATCAGCAGCATCAACAGGACAACATCAATATTTTTGACTTTGAGTTGACAAAAAATGATATCAAACTAATTAAAAGCTTAACTAACGATGAGCAACCGTGATGTAACTAAAGATTTTGTATGGCTTAAAGAAGGAACTATGAAGAATACGATTTGTGAACTTGCCAATACTTTAAGGGCTTTTTTATGATAATTAGGGTAAGATAATGCCAATCGTATGTAAAACATATATTTGAAAAGTAACGCGTTTGGATAATGAATATCACTTTGTCGAGTAAACAACATATCAACTGAAGGAAGACTTACACTCCATAAGTCTAGTGTGATATAATATTAGTTGATATGTCATAGATGTAGGTGAAACGATGAAAACAGAATATAAGATAACGCTTTGGGCTTCGGTCTTCTTATTGATCGTTGTTTTTGCAACGTCAGGTTATATGATTATTCTTGATTTAAATTTCATCGATGCTTTGTATATGACTGTGATAACTATTTCTACAGTCGGATACACTGAAGTTGCTGAAATGACACAAGAAGCCAAATTATTCTCAATTTTTGTCATTGTATTAAGTGTTAGTACACTCGGATTTTTAGCTTCCCGTATCGTTTCTTTGTTTAGCGGTGGATTTGTCAATCAAGTTTGGAGGAAAAATAAGATGGAACGTATAATTAATGAAATGAAGAATCATTACATTATTTGTGGTGCGGGTGAAACAGGATGGCATATTATTAAGCAGTTTCAACGCCAGGAAGTGGATTTCGTGGTGATTGATATGGACGAAACAGTGATTGAAGAGCTCGTTGAACTGGGTGTTAACTATATTCGCGGTGATGCAACACAAGATGATGTACTAATTAAAGCCGGCATTGAGCGCGCCAAAGGACTAGTTGCAGCTTTATCAAAAGATGCAGACAATGTGTTTATTGTTTTAACCGCGAAACAGCTTAATGAAACTATCCATGTTGTGGCAAGAGCCATCGATAAGTCTTCCCATAAGAAACTTCGTCTTGCGGGTGCGAATAATACCGTCTCACCCAATGAAATTGGCGGACGAAAAATGGCGACAGTTTTACTTAAACCGACCTTAACCTATTTTATGGACCACGTAATTGAAACCGAGGATATGACGCTTGATTTAGAAGATATTATTGTTAATGAAAACAGTGTTTTAGTAGGAAAAAAACTGCGTGATTGCAAAATCCCCGAAAAGACAGGACTGATTGTCCTTGCTATCCGGAGACATCGTAATGATAAGTTTGAGTTTAATCCCAAAACGGATGCTATTATTGAAAAGAAGGATCACTTAATTGTTATTGGTGAATACGAGCAAATTCGAAAGCTTAAAGACCTCGCAAAAGATATGATATAAAACAGATTGAGTCCATGAAACTTAAAGAAATAGTTTGGAATGATTCATCGAAAAAGGCTTTCCTTGATTACCTAGTAACACACGGTAATTATGAAAAACAAGCTTGGACAAGAAAAATCCTTAACACCCAATTGGATGTATTGGCTGTGCCAACTAAAACGATGCATACGATGGCTAGCGAGATTTATCGAGGCGATTACGCGGCATTTTTATCGTTAAAACTCTACGACTGTTACGAATGCATTGCATTGAACGGGATGATTATCTCAAAAATCAAGGACTTTGACGAAATGGTAGGGTACTTAAAAGAATATACAAAAGTTATGGAAAACTGGGCACATTGTGATCTTTTAACTTTTACCATCGCAGCAGAAAACGAGGTGCGGTTTAGGGAGTTAGCGGTAGAGTTTATCCAAAGTACCCGAGTTTTTGAACGAAGGTTAGGACTATTTATCCACCTTCATCTTATTCGTAACCCGACCTATGTAGAGGCAGCTTTTGATGTGCTAACCATGCTGGAAGATGAAGAGGCATATTATGTAATTATGATGGCAGGTTGGCTTCTATCAGAATGTATAATTCGTTATCAAGAAGCGTCGTTAGAAAAGTTGAATGTCTTGTCTATTAACCCGAAAATTGTAAATAAAGGTATTCAGAAGTGCCGTGAAAGCCGTAGATTGTCTGAAGAAGTTAAAACCTTGCTGTTGGATTATAAAGAAAAACTCAAAAATGGAATAAAATAGTTGCACTTCTTGCAGTATTAATGGTTACTTTTATTTTAGCTGCATGTCAGGTGAGTTTGAAGTAAACTATGAAAATAGTCGTTATCGTGGGGTTTATATTGATCGTAACGAAGCTCAAGTTGTAGTTCAGTTTGATCTTGAAGATAACATTGTTACTGCAGCAAGT
>SKFS01000085.1 GCA_007117885.1 Candidatus Izemoplasma sp. | reverse complement strand
TGCCACCCATCATTTCTATGAGCCGTTCACTTAATCGGGGTATAAGTCTGCCAATAGTTGTGCGCGTCGCTTCTTTGGTTCCAACTTCGACGTCAGTTAAGATGGCTGTGAAATCGAGGTTGGGTTGGCGGTTTAAGATGTCTTCGAACTGTTCAAACTCTTTAGGATAAAGTTCACGGTATTCATCCATCATTTCAATCCATTCGACTTTGGCACGATCACCCCGGGCAACAATTCTCTCAAAGAAGTCGCGGTAAACATCATCACTGACCATAAAAGGTTCTTCCGTGTAACCGAAGGCCTGGCGCATCGCTAAGGTTTCTTCTTTACCAATCGGTGCCCCATGTGTGGCACTTGTGCCTTGTTTTTTTGAGCCATAGCCGATGATGGTTTTTACTTCTATAAAACTTGGTTTTGTGGATGTTTTTGCTTTATTTAGCGCTTTTCTTAAGCTTTCTGCATCGCTGGCATCGGCGACAAGTTGGTAGTCCCAGTTCATGCTTTCAAGCTTGCCTTTTAAGTCATCGCTAGTGGCCTCACTGGTGGGACCATCGAGTTGGACATCGTTAGAGTCAAATAGTACGATCAGTTTATGAAGTCCGAGGTGGCCAGCTAAGCTTAAAGCTTCAAGGGTGACGCCTTCTTGTAGGTCGCCATCGCCACAAAGTGCGTAAGTATAATGATCAACGATGGCAAGATTTTTTTTATTAAACGTATGGCGTAAGTACGTTTCTGCGATGGCGAGCCCAACCGCGTTAGCGATGCCTTGTCCTAACGGACCTGTGGTTGCGTCAACGCCTTCTGTGTGACGGTATTCAGGATGACCGGGTGTCCGTGATCCGAGTTGACGGAAGCGTTTTAGTTCTTCAATACTGAGTTCATATCCAGCGAGATGAAGGGTTGCGTATAACAGTGCTGAACCATGACCTGCGGCTAAAATGAAACGATCACGATTGAACCAGTTAGGGCTGTTTGGGGTGATTTTTAGATGGCGAGTGAAAAGCTCGTAAACAATCGGTGCAGCACCTAAAACGATCCCAGGATGCCCGCTATTTGCTTCGTTAATCATATCCATTCCTAAAAAACGGATAGCGTGTATTGATTTTTCCATTGTATCTCCCCTATTCTCTATAAAATGACGGTTTATTAACCGATGGATCCTTCCATTTCGAGTTTGATAAGTTGGTTGAGTTCGACGGCGTATTCCATGGGCAGTTCTTTGGCAAAGGGTTCGATGAATCCCATGATAATCATTTCTATGGCTTGTTCCTCGGTAAGGCCTCGACTCATTAGATAAAAGAGTTGTTCCTCACTAACTTTTGAGACACTGGCTTCGTGTTGCACGGTGGCGTAATTGTTTTGAACGATATTGTAAGGCAAAGTATCTGAGGTGCTTTCATCATCGAGAATAATGGTGTCACATTCGACGTTTGTTTTAGCCCCTATCGCGTTTTTCGTGTGTTTTATCATGCCACGGTAATTGACTTTTCCGCCTTTTGCGCTCATCGATTTTGAGACGATGGACGAGGTGGTATCTTTACCGAGATGAATCATTTTTGCCCCAGTATCTTGATGCATGCCTTTGCCAGCAAAAGCAATGGATATGGTCGTGCCTTTGGCGCGGTCGCCTTTAAGGATACAGGTTGGGTATTTCATGTTGATCCCGCTACCGATGTTGCCATCGATCCATTCCATGTGGGCGTCCTCATCCACAAGTGCGCGCTTAGTGACGAGATTGACGATATTATTTGCCCAGTTTTGAATCGTTGTATAGCGACAGTAGCCACCTTTACGAACAAAGATTTCAACGACCGCTGCATGAAGGCTATCGGTTGAATAAATGGGAGCTGTACAGCCTTCAACGTAGTGGAGGCTGGCTCCTTCATCGACGATAATTAAGGTGCGCTCAAACTGGCCCATTTGTTCGGAGTTAATGCGGAAGTACGATTGCAGGGGTTTTTCAACTTTAACCCCTTTTGGAACATAAATAAACGAGCCCCCACTCCAGACCGCGCTGTTTAAGGCGGAGTATTTATTGTCGTTGTAGGGCACGATTTGATTGAAGTATTCTTTAAAGAGTTCGGGATATTCCCGTAAGGCGGTGTCGGTATCGGTGAAAATAACGCCTTGTTCTTCGAGTTCTTTCATCGTAGAGTGGTAGACCACTTCACTTTCAAACTGAGCGCCGACACCGGCTAAGAATTTTTGTTCAGCTTCAGGAATACCGAGTTTATCAAAGGTGTTTTTTATTTCTTCGGGAACGTCATCCCAGGATTTTTCCATGCGCTCAGAAGGTTTGATATAGTAGGTAATATCTTCGAAATTTACCTTGCTTAAGTCAGGACCCCAAGTCGGGTTTTGACGGGCTAAAAATGCCTGATAAGCTTGGAGGCGAAAATCGCGCATCCAAGTGGGTTCCTTTTTGATCTGTGAAATCTCTTTAACGATTTTTTCGGTGAGTCCTTTACCGGTGTTTATCACCGATTTCGTTTCGGTTTTAAAGCCGTATTTATAGTCTCCGATAATCGTTTCTATCGCTTTTTTTGTTGCATCACTCATCGTTGTCACTCCATTCTTTTAACGTCTGCTCAAACGCCTTCCAAGCAATCGTTGCACATTTAATGCGTGCTGGAAATTGCTTGACACCTTGGTAGGCTAGAGCATCCTCTAAGTCGAGGTTTTCGTCGACGGGACGATTCATTATCATGTTTAAGTAGTTATCTGTCAGTTTTTGTGCGGAATCGATATTTTGCCCAATCATCAGTGTCGCAAGCACGCTCGCGCTCGAGCAACAGATGCTGCAACCAGAGCCATCGTGGCGAACGTCTTTAACGATGCCATCTTTGACCGCGCTTTGTACGGTGATATCGTCGCCACAACTAGGATTTTTTATATGGTGAGTTCGGTAGCGATCGCTATCGATGAGTCCTTTGTGTCGCGGATTTTTATAGTGGTCCATAATGATTTGACGGTAGAGATTTTCTAATTGCTGCATGATGACCTCCTAAAAACCAACCGAGGTGAAGAAATCTCGGGCTTTTTTTACGACTTCAATAAATGTATCGACATCTTCGTGGGTATTGTATGCATAAAAACTTGCACGCAATGTTGCCGGGACCTTCAACCATTGAATAATCAACTGTGCACAGTGGTGTCCAGCGCGCAGGGCGATATTTTCTTGATCGAAGAAACTCACGGCGTCATGGGGATGAACTCCGTCAAGATTAAAAGCAATAATCCCCGTTTCACTCGTTGGGTTGTAGACGGTAACTCCCTCTAATTTGATAAGCGCTTCAACGGCTTTTTGCTTTAGGGCAATCTCGTGATTCAAGATGGCTTCAGGATCAAGTTCTTGAAGAAAGCGTACGGCTTCAGCTAAACCAATGGCTTCAGCAATCGGTGGGGTGCCGGTTTCAAACTTATATGGCGTCTCTTTCCACACCGCATCGTAAAGGTTGACCTGGTCGTTCATGTCGCCGCCAAACTCAACGGGCTCGAGTTTATCTAGCAGTTCGCGTTTACCGTAAAGGATACCTATGCCGGTTGGACCCAACATCTTATGGCCTGAAAAAGCAAGGAAGTCACAGTTTAGTTTTTTTACATCGATGGTTTTATGAGGGGCAGCCTGAGCGGCGTCGACGCTGACAATGGCATTTTTTTGATGGGCAAGGGGAATGATTTCTTCAAGCGGTGTTTGATAGCCCATGACATTGGATATGTACGTTAAGGCCACTACTTTTGTTTGATCACTAAGTACTTTTTTGAAGTTTTCAGTGGTAATTCTCCCTTCACTGTTTAAGGGCACATAAATGAGTTTTGCCCCGGTTTTTTTGGCCACTTGTTGCCAAGGAAGAATATGGGAGTGGTGTTCTAACTCACTGACGATGATTTCGTCGTTGGCAGTGAGGTTATTGAGTCCATAACTCGTTGCAATGAGGTTTAAAGCACTGGATGCACCCCGAGTAAACACCGTTTCTTCGTAATCAGCATTAATAAAATCAGCGATCGTTTGACGCGCTGCGGTATAGCGTTCTGTCGCTTTATAGCTGATTTGGTAGACACCTCGATGGACATTCACAGGGTATTCTGTATAGTATTCATTCATCGTTGCGATGACCCGCTTAGGGGTTAAGCTTGATGCAGCCGTATCGAGGTAAATAAGCGGTTGAGATGTTAATATGGGAAAACATTGTTTAAGTTTATGGGCATCCATAGTTTCACCTACTATAGTTTTTCATTGAGTAAGGTTTGCAAGGTTTCTTTTAGGGGTTCGCTTTCAATCATTGCGCTAAATGGGGCTAAGAATCCATTGATTATTAGACGTTCTGCCTCAGGCAATGAAAGACCACGACTCATTAAATAGTAAAGCTGAAGTTCATCGATACGGCCGATGGCCGCTCCGTGTCCAGCTTCAACATCGTATTCATCTATAAGTAATAATGGGTTAGCGTCTAATCGAGCGTTAGCGCCGATAACCACGCCTTTGTTTTTTTGTTTTGCGATGCTTCGTCTCATGTTTTTATGAATTTTACCGACACCTTCAAACATCAATGTGCTTTGGTCACTAGCAATGCCGTAATGTTCGATATAGCCTTCGCTTTGCTCAGCGTAATGTTCGATGACGGTCTTAATAATCATCTCCTGCGTTTTATTGGCAATACCGATAGTTTTGCTGGTTGCATGGGCAGCGCGACCGTTAAGCAGTACGTGGTTGGCTTGATGGGTTAGGGCATTTGAGAACAGTACATTGGCTTGATCAAGTTGCGCACCTTCTTTTATGTCATAGAGTCGATTGACAGTTAAAGCGTTGGATGAAGTGATATGGTTAATCGCAATATGATTAAGTTGGGCGAACTCACTGAGTTTGATATCAGAGAATAAGTGCATGGTGGCATCGTTAGCGGCATAGAGGTATTCGATTACGGTTAGCTGCGAGGATGCGTTGAGGTGGAGAGTCGTGCGTTGCGTTAAGTCTTTATCTAAGGAAATGTAAATTACATAAAGCGGTTCCTGTAAACGAGCACTGGTGGATAGTTCAAGTGTAAGGGTGCTGTTCATTAACGATTGATTCAGTTTACCCATTTGTTCGAGTTCTTCGGTAGGCATGGTGGGTAGACCGATAACGTGATCGTGAAAGGTAAGTTTTTCAAAAGATTCTGAGAGTTGACTGTGAATGATTTTGCCTTGTTCGATAATAATTACGTTTGGGAGGGTATTGATGAAGGGTTGGAGTGTCTTGGGAATGCGGGTTAAGTTCATTTCTTTTCGAGGGCTTCCTTTGTAGCACAGGAGCCTAAGATAATGCGTTCTTCCTCTTCATGTAAGACACGTTCGTCATCGATACCAAGTTCTTCTTTAAGCCAATCATACCCTTGATCATCTATTTTTTGCATAAGCTCAACGCCACCACTTCTAACGATTTGCCCCTTCATCATAACGTGAACGTGCTCGGCATGAATATAGTCAAGGAGCCGTTGATAGTGTGTAATAAGTAAAAGACCGAGATCGTTTCCTTTCATGCTGGTGACGTTTTCACCGACAATTTTTAAGGCATCGATGTCGAGGCCTGAATCGATTTCATCTAAAATCGCTATTTTTGGTTTTAACATTTTCATTTGAAGAATCTCGTTGCGTTTTTTCTCACCACCACTAAAGCCTTCATTGAGATAACGATGGGGGAGATCTTCGTTCATTTTAAGTTCCTGCACCGCTTTATCATAAGCCCGGATGAATTTAAAAAGTGAGAGTTTTTCATCATCTTTAAGACGCGCATTCATTGCGGTTTTAATGAAATCACTATTGGTTACACCGGGAACTTCCGCGGGTGATTGCATCGCTAAAAAGAGCCCTGCGCGTGCCCGTTCATCGGTTTCCATTTCAAGAACGTTTTCGCCATCTAAAGTAATGCTTCCTTTAGTCACTGTGAAACGAGGGTGCCCCATGATGACGCTTGCTAAAGTACTTTTCCCTGTCCCATTGGGTCCCATTATGGCGTGTGTTTCACCCCCGTTTAGGGTAAGATTGACGCCTTTAAGTATTTCTTTACCTTCGACTTCTGCATGTAAATCTTTAATGATTAATGTTGCCATATCGATTCCTCCTTAAGTCCATGTTTATTGTATATGAAAAAGACATTTAACGCTAACAATATGATATATTTTTTCATAAAAAAAGCGCAGTGTATCGCGCTTTGATGTGATTAGTGATGAGGGTCTTCAACCATGTGTCTAAAGACGTTTTTAATAATCGTTAAGACAAACAATGTTAAAAGCGATAAAGTAATCCCCAACCAGTAGATTCCATAACCAAAAATGATCCCGATAATCGCCCCTATCCATAACGTACTCGCGGTGGTTAAACCGCTGATGTAGCCATTGGTTTTAATAATCGCCCCGGTGCCTAAAAAGCCGATTCCCGATACGATTTGAGCGACAATACGCTGGCGTTCTAAAGAGATATCAAGTTGCGCAGCAAGCTCAGGGTATTCCTTAACAAACTGAATGGTTTCATAAATCATATGTTGTTGAACCATGGTGAGTCCTGCGGCGCCAAGCGCGACTAAAAGGTGGGTTGTAAGCCCAGCTATTTTGTTGCGACGTTGACGTTCAAAGCCGATGAGGCCGACGAAGACAATCGTCAAGATGAGGTTTTGCAGAATGGTAATAAGGGTTATTTCTTGACCCATCATGGTGATCACTCTTTTCTATGATATAACAGTTAATTATAAACGCTTACATTTAAAAAATCAAGCGATAGGATTTATCTTTATTAATTTAGTGAATACCTTATCATACCAAATTATGTAAGGGTTTTCAATATCACGCTTTGAAAATAATGGATTTTGCTTGCAGATTTGACTACAATTGATATAATAAGTATGTCAAACAGGGAGCTTAGAGAACTAGGCTGAGAGTATTCTTGATACTAGAATAGACCTTACCTGATCTGGGTAATGCCAGCGTAGGCTTACGATTCACGCGGGTTTTGTCTTAAGATCGGGACAAAACTTTTTATATTTTAGGAGGGTTTTTATGTCTCAATCTTATCATGTTAAACGCATGAGTGAAATCGCGATATTGGTTTCTTTAGCGATTGTAATTCAAGTGATTATGCAACCGTTCTTTACGATGCCTCAAGGCGGTAGTGTAACGGTCGCGATGCTTCCTCTCGTTATTTTAGCTTATCGTCACGGTTTAGTTTCAGGGATTGCGAGTGGGTTAATTTTTGGACTGTTGAACTGGATTTTAAGCGGTATGCCTCAATGGGGCTGGTGGAGTTTTATTGTGGATTACCAACTGGCCTTTGGTGCTTTCGGGTTGAGTGCGATCGTGTTTGCGCTTAACCGAAATAGTATGGTGGTATTTTTAAGTGGTGTCGTGTTTGCGGGATTGCTACGTTTTCTTGCTCACTATCTTTCAGGTCTTTTGCTTTTCGGTGAGTTTGCACCTGAAGGGGTGCATCCAGCGTGGTACTCATTTACGTATAATATTTCGTATATGGGACCGACCATTGTTTTAAGTGTGATTATCGGGGCCTTTATTTGGCAACGAATGAAAGCCATTTTGACCGATAATTTACTAAATGAGGATTTATTTTAGTCATCATCTTTACACTGTTTGACAGCCGCCTTTTGGCGGTTTTTTTGTTGGGTTTATTTCAAAGAAAAAGCGTCCTGTGTGGACGCTTAAGTTCTTATTCAGTTGAGTAATCCATCGCAGCGTAGCGTTTGTACATTGCATGGCGGCGTTTGGCTTCTTTTAAGTTTCGCTCATATAGCGATTCAGCCTGTTTTGGGTTAATGCTGACGAGCTGTGAGTAACGGGCTTCTTGCATGAGGAAGTCTCGATAGGCACCCCAGTTTGGTTCTTTAGAATCAATTTGGAAGGGGTTTTTACCTTGTTCTTCAAGCTTAGGATCGTAGCGGAAGGTAGGCCAGTAACCGCATTCTGTTGCAAGTTTTGCTTGGTTGTTTGAGTAGGTCATACCACCTTGAATTTTGTGCGCAATACATGGGCTGTAGGCGACGATGACAGACGGTCCATCGTGAGCTTCTGCTTCACGGATGGCTTTGATAACTTGTTGCTGGCTTGCACCATGAGAGATTTGGGCGACGTAAACGTGACCGTAACTCATCACCATGGCAGCGAGATCTTTTTTCTTCCCGTCTTTACCGCTGGCGGTAAAGGCAGCAATCGAGCCAGTTTGCGCTGCTTTTGAGGATTGACCTCCGGTGTTTGAGTACACTTCAGTGTCGAGGATTAAGATGTTTACATCTTCACCACTTGCGATGACATGGTCTAACCCGCCAAAGCCGATGTCATAAGCCCAGCCGTCGCCACCGATAATCCAGTTGGATTGTTTGACGAGGTATTGTTCAAGCTCACGGAATGTCTTACCAAGTTCGCCGTCTAGTTTGGCGAAGTGTGGTTTAAGTTCGTTGGCAAGGGCTAACGTTTTCTCGCCATCTTCGCGACTTTCAATCCATTGGTCCATTAAGACATGAATTTCATTAGGGAGTTGATCTTTGTTTTCTACATAGAGAGTTTGTAAGCGAGCACGCATTGTTTGAAGTGCGTGGCGCATACCAAAGCCAAACTCTGCGTTGTCTTCAAAGAGGCTGTTTGCCCAGGCAGGTCCGCGACCGTTAATGTCAACGGTGTATGGTGTAGCTGGGAAGGATCCACCGTAAATTGAAGTACATCCTGTGGCGTTGGCAATCATCATGCGTTGCCCATATAATTGGGTAACAAGTTTGATGTAGGGGGTTTCACCGCAGCCCGCACAGGCACCACTAAACTCAAAGAGTGGTTTCGCGAACTGGCTGTTCTTTGCGGTGGTTTTTTGAACTAGGTTATCTTTGTAAGACACTTCGTTAAACAAGTAACGTGCGTTTTCGATTTCACCTTTTTCGATTTCATCACCAATCGGGCTAAGTTCAAGCGCTTTTTCTTTCGCAGGACAGACTTGAACACAGACGGCACAACCGGTACAATCTAATGTTGAAATTTGGATTTTGTATTGCAATCCTTCAAGCCCTTTTCCGCGGGCGGTAAGGGTTGTCATGCCTTCGGGCGCGTTGTTCATTTCTTCTTCAGTTAGAAGGAAGGGACGAATGACGGCGTGAGGGCAGGCAAATGCGCATTGGTTACATTGAATACAATTGTCGTCAATCCATTTAGGAATATAGTTTGCAATGCCGCGTTTTTCATAGGCACTAGAGCCATTGACCATGGTGCCATCAAAGTAGTCTTCAAATGCCGAAACAGGAAGATCATAGCCTTCAATACGATTGACAGGTTCAGCGATTTCACGCACGTATTTTGGTTTAGCTGCTTCTTCAGGTTTAGGATCGTCTTTTAATTCTTTCCATTCAGGTTTTACCGTGACTTCAACGAGTCCTTCTTGACCTTTGTCGATGGCGGCATAGTTTTTATTAACAATTGCTTCACCTTTACGACCGTATTCTTTTTTAGCATAATCTTTCATGAGCTGTTGGGCACGGGTGTAGGGCATAATATCTTCATTTAGTGCGAAGAATGCCGATTGCATGATCGTATTAATCATTTCACCAAGACCGATTTCTTCAGCAAGTTTTACGGCATTGATGAAATAGAGTTTCGCCTTTTTCTCAGCGAGTTGACGTTTTACTTTGTTGGGTAGAAGTTCCTCGGCTTGATCTTTAGGTTTAATCGTATTAAGTAAGAAGGTTCCACCTTCACGTAAACCGCCAATCATGTCGTATAAATGCAAGTAAGAATCTTTCGAGCACGATACGAAATGAGGATGAGAGACGAGGTAGGTACTGCGAATCGGTTTCTCACTGAAACGTAAATGCATCCGGGTTACCCCTCCGGATTTTTTTGAGTCATAGCTTGAGTAGGCTTGACCGTATAAATCGGTGTTTTCACCGATAATTTTAATGGTGTTTTTACTCGCTCCTACGGTACCATCACTGCCGAAGCCGAAGAATAAAAGTTCAGTGGTTGATTTGTCGGCAACGTCGATTTCTTCAGGAACATCGAGTGAGGTATGGTTGACGTCGTCAACGATACCGATGGTAAAGTTAGTTTTTTGCGCATTAGCAAGATTATTAAACACCGCGGCGATTTGGGCTGGCGTGGTATCTTTACTTGACAGACCGTAACGACCCCCAATGATTTTCGGTGCGTTTTCTTTGCCGTAGTAAACACTGCGGACATCGAGGTAAAGGGGTTCGCCGATGGACCCGTTTTCTTTAGTGCGATCTAAAACCGCAATGTTTTGCACGGATTTGGGCATCGCACTTAAGAAATATTTCGCACTGAATGGGCGATAAAGATGCACAGTTAAAAGACCAATTTTACGGTTTTCTTTTGTCCGTAAGAAATCAATCGTTTCACGAATGGTTTCGGTAACTGATCCCATTGCGATAACAACGTCAGTCGCATCAGGATCGCCGTAGTATACAAACGGTGCGTAATCACGGCCCGTTTCTTTACTAATTTCTTGTAAATAAGTATTAACGATGTCAGGAACACCTTTATAAAACTTATCTTGAAGTTCACGTGCTTGCATATAAACATCGTCGTTTTGTGCTGAGCCACGTGTAACCGGATGGCTTGAACTAAGGGCACGCTCTCTAAACTTGCGGACGGCATCGCGATCGAGTAAACGATCAAAAACGCTGTAATCTAAAACTTCGACTTTGTTCACTTCGTGGGATGTTCTAAAGCCATCAAAGAAGTGTAAGAATGGGACGCTAGATTTGATTGCAGCTAGATGTGCCACGCCCGCTAAATCCATCGTTTGTTGGACAGATCCTGATGCGAGCATCGCAAACCCAGTTTGGCGCGTCGCCATCACGTCTTGATGGTCGCCAAAGATTGAAAGAGCTTGAACAGCGATGCTTCGAGCTGAGACATGGATAACTCCAGGTAAAAGCTCACCAGCGATTTTATACATATTAGGCAATTTTAATAAAAGCCCTTGAGATGCGGTATAGGTTGTCGTTAATGCACCCGCTTGAAGTGAACCGTGTACGGTTCCAGCGGCACCCGCTTCAGATTGCATTTGAATAACTTTAACTGGCATTCCAAATAGGTTTTTCTTACCTTGTGAAGCCCATAAGTCTGTTAGTTCTCCCATCGGTGATGACGGTGTGATTGGATAGATACCTGCAACTTCTGTAAACGCGTAACTCGCGTAAGCCGCTGCTTGATTTCCATCCATAGACTGGAAAACTTTTTTTGTTGCCATTAATAAAACCTCCATTTATGAATGAAATTTGTCATACAACAAAATTATACACTAAGCGACCATTTAAGACAACACTTGAAGGGCAAAAGAAAAAAAAGAAAACACTTACATATGCAGTGTTTTCTTGCAGTTTAGAATTTCCTAAGGTTTATTTCAATTTAGCGAGTAAGGCCTCCGCTTTATCAAGATAAAGGCCGGCAACTTTTTTAAAATCAATGTGGAGGTCTTGACTCAATCCAATGAACTCTTTATAGAGGGCAACATTGTGCCACTGTAGACATTGAAAGGTGCGCCATAAGTAAAGACGGTTGTAGTCATCGCTGTTGGGAATGCGATCTAAGTAAACCGGTAAAATTGCAATCGCGTGTTCAAAGTTAGCATTACCAAAACAGGCGATATCATAAAATGGGTCATTCATACCAGTAAACTCCCAATCCATGAGAAAGAGTTCGTCATTAGAAACCACAAAATTGCTAATTTGTGAATCGCCATGGCAGAGTGTTTTTTCCTGCTGGTCGAGGAAAGGTTTAT
>SKFS01000039.1 GCA_007117885.1 Candidatus Izemoplasma sp. | reverse complement strand
CACGTTCTTGTTCTTGTTCCATCCAATCCATTTGGGAAGCACCATCATGTGTTTCACCCATCTTATGAATCTTACCGGTATGAAATAAGACACGTTCAGTTGTCGTGGTTTTACCCGCATCAATGTGTGCCATGATGCCGATATTTCGGGTTTTTTCTAAACTAAATGCACGTGCCATAATGAGTGCTCCTTTCTACCATCTATAGTGCGCAAATGCTTTGTTTGCGTCTGCCATTCTGTGCATATCTTCGCGTTTTTTAACGGATGCTCCAATCCCGTTAGCTGCGTCAACAATTTCTTTAGCAAGACGTTCTTCCATTGTTTTTTCGTTACGTAGGCGGGCATACAAAGTCAACCAACGAAGACCTAAAGTATACCGTCTTTCCTCTCTAACTTCGGTTGGCACTTGATAGTTTTGTCCACCGATGCGTCGAGCGCGGACTTCGAATGTTGGCATAATGTTGTTTAAGGCTTCTTCGAAGACTTCTAGAGGGGGTTTATTTGTTATTTCTTCGACGCGTTTAAACGCGTTGTATAAAATAGTTTGTGCGGTTCCCTTTTTTCCATCATTCATTATGTTGTTAATGAGCTTAGTCACTAATTTCGAATGATAGATTGGATCCGGTAATACATCTCTTTTAGCTATATGTCCTTTACGAGGCATAATCGGCTCCTCCTTTCAATGATTATTCAATTAATAGCAATTATTGTTCTTTTTTGGTTCCGTATTTAGAGCGTCCTTGTTTACGATTCTCAACACCTGTGGTGTCTCGTGTTCCACGGACGATATGATAACGAACACCCGGTAAGTCTTTAACACGACCACCGCGAATTAAGACGACGCTATGCTCTTGAAGTTTATGACCGATTCCTGGAATGTAAGCGGTGACTTCAATACCATTGGTTAAGCGAACACGTGCGTATTTACGAAGCGCAGAGTTCGGTTTTTTTGGCGTCATGGTTGCAACACGCGTACAAACTCCGCGTTTTTGTGGACTCGGGGTATCGGTGTATTCTTTTTTAAGTGAGTTAAAACCAATTCCTAAATGCGGTGATTTGGTTTTTTTAACTTTTGAATGTCTACCTTTTCTTACCAATTGATTGATCGTTGGCATGGGTTTTCCTCCTCTCTTTTTACTGCAACACATCCATGTGTGTCATTTTTACTCATAAAAACAGGGGTTGTAGTGTTAACCCTGATGTTTTTATGTTTTTCGCAAGTGTTATTATATAACACCGAACCTGGTGTGTCAATAGATATTACTCAATCAATAAAAGAAAAGTGGATGTTTTCACATCCACCTTACATTATTAGTAAATTCCGTCGTCGTCATCAAAGCTTTCCATGAGGTCTTCGTATGCTATATCTTCGCCATCTTCATCAAAATCGAAGCTAGGTTCTTTGATATACTCATCCTCTTCTAAGATATCTTCTTCTTCAGGTTCTGGTTTTTCATAATCAAAATGGGTGTGTTTTAAGATCCCTGTTCCTGCGGGAATAAGACCCCCGATAATCACGTTTTCTTTAAGTCCAACTAAATCATCCACTTTACCACGAATCGCGGCATCGGTTAAAACACGTGTGGTCTCTTGGAAACTCGCCGCACTGAGGAACGATTCACTTCGTAATGATGCACGAGTAATACCGAGGAGGACAGGGCGTCCAACGGCAGGTAATTTACGTTGTTCGATGGCATCTTTATTCGCTTTTTTAAACTCTTTAATCGACACCTGTGCACCTGGAAGTAATTCTGTATCGCCTTCGATGATGATATTGATTTTCCGCATCATTTGATGAACGATAATCTCGATATGCTTATCAGAGATTTCTACCCCTTGCGCTCGGTAAACTTTTTGAACTTCTTTTAAGATATACTGTTGTACAGTCTCAGCATCTGTAGCCTTTAGAAGTTGTTTTGGATTGATTGAACCTTCAGTAATCTGTTGGCCCGCACGAACTTTATCGCCTTCTTTGACAAGCAATGTGACACCGCTGTTTGTTTCATACACATGACGGTCAATGCCTTCAACTGTAACTTTGTACCGCTCATTAATTTGTTCAATTTCAGTAATTTCACCCGCGATTTCACTTATTACAGCTTTACCTTTTGGCTCACGCGCTTCAAATAACTCTTGAATACGTGGTAAACCTTGAGTAATGTCTGCGCCAGCAACGCCGCCGGTATGGAATGTACGCATCGTTAACTGAGTTCCTGGTTCGCCGATTGACTGCGCAGCAATAATCCCGACGCTTTCACCGACTTCAACTTTTTCACCGGTGGCTAAGTTTTGACCATAACAACGTTTACATAACCCGTTTTTAGCGTTACAGGTTAACACTGTGCGGATTTTAACTTCTTTAATACCTGCAGCAACGATTTCTTTGGCTAAATCATCGGTAATGTATGTATCCCTTTGAACAAGGATTTCACCCGTTTCTGGGTGCACTACCGTTTGTTGGCTATAACGTCCTAAAAGACGATCGACAAGCGGTTCAATAATCTTGCCGTCGCTATCGACGATATCACGAACAATCATACCTCGATCCGTTTGACAATCTTCTTCAGTGATGACTAAGTCTTGACTAACATCAACAAGACGTCGTGTTAAGTAACCTGAGTCTGCAGTTTTCAAGGCGGTATCGGTTGATCCTTTTCGAGCACCATGGGTAGAGATGAAGAACTCCGACATCGTTAAGCCTTCCCTAAAGGCTGCTTTAATCGGTAACTCAATAGTTTTACCCGATGGGTTTGACATTAAGCCTCGCATTCCTGCTAACTGTGTGAAGTTCGAGGCGTTCCCCCGTGCACCAGAATCACTCATCATGTATATGTGATTATCGTTTGAAAGTTCTTCAAGTAAGCCTTTTTGAATGACATCTTTGGTCTCAGACCAAATTTTGATTACATGTTCATAGCGTTCGGTCTCGCTTAATAATCCTGTTTCAAAGTAGTCTTGAATTTGCTCGACACGACGATCGGCTTGGGATAATACTTCCCCTTTTTGACTGTAGGGTGTGACGTCAAAGGCACTTACAGTAATCCCTGCAAACGTGGAGTACTTAAATCCAAGATTTTTCATTTTATCGAGCATTTTACTCGTTTCATTGATTTTGAAGTCGACAAAAACACGCGAGATAATCATCGATAAGAACTTTTTCCGGAAAGGATCGACAAGCGGCATATTTTTAATGGCTTCAGGGATATTTTTACCGCGTTCGATAAAGTATATATTGGGCGTGTTTTCTTCTAAGTTTTCCTTTGTCGGTTCATTGAGGTAAGGGAAACTTTTTGGTAAGATTTGATTAAACGTTAACTTACCAAATGTCGTGACTAAGAATCCTTGTTTTTGCACCGCTGTAAGGGGTGCATTTCCAAGGGCATCACCACGTAATGCGATGCGTGCGTGAAGCGAAATATCGCCGTTTTCAAAAGCTAGCATGGCTTCATTGAAATCACCAAAGACTTTTCCTTCACCTTTTGCTCCAGCGCGTTCTAAAGTTAAATAGTAGTTTCCTAGTACCATATCTTGGGACGGCGTAACGACAGGTTTCCCATCCTTAGGATTAAGGATATTATTAGAAGCTAGCATTAAGACGCGTGCTTCCGCTTGAGCTTCTTCACTAAGTGGCACGTGGACGGCCATTTGATCGCCGTCAAAGTCGGCGTTAAATGCCGTTGTGACAAGCGGATGTAAACGAATGGCTTTCCCTTCAACAAGTTTAGGTTCAAAGGCTTGAATCCCTAAGCGGTGAAGTGTAGGTGCCCGGTTTAATAGGACGGGGTACTCACGAATGACATCTTCGAGCACGTTCCAAATACGATCGTCAAGACGCTCGATTAACGCTTTCGCATTTTTGATATTTGACGATATGTCACGGTTGATAAGTTCCCGAATAACAAACGGTTTAAATAGCGAAATTGCCATTTCTTTAGGTAATCCACATTGGTACATTTCAAGATCTGGTCCCACAACGATAACACTTCGACCTGAATAGTCGACTCGTTTACCAAGTAAGTTTTGACGGAAACGACCTTGTTTACCACGTAGCATATCTGAAAGTGATTTTAAAGGACGGTTTTTTTCAACGACCACTTTACGGCCACGTTTGCTATTGTCAATGAGTGCATCCACAGCTTCTTGAAGCATCCGTTTTTCGTTTTTGGTAATTAGATGTGGCGCGTTTTGTTCAATTTGTCTCTTCAGACGGTTATTACGGTTTAAAATACGTCGGTATAGATCATTTAAGTCTGTGGTTGCAAAGCGTCCGCCGTCGAGTTGCACCATCGGTCTTAACTCTGGGGGAATAACTGGAAGTACTTCTAAAACCATCCACTCAGGTTTATTGTCTGAGTTTTTAAAGGCTTCGAGAACTTCTAAGCGTTTAATAATTTTCTCCCGTTTTTGCTTTGAGGCCGTTGGGAGTTCTTTACGTAGTTTATAAGCATCCTCATGCAAATCGAGTTGCTGTAAAAGGATTTTGACAGCCTCAGCTCCAGTTAATGCTCGGAACTTATTGCCGTATTCCATATATTTTTCGGTGTATTTTGCTTCGGATAAGATTTGCTTGTAATAAAGATCCGTGTCGCCTTTATCTATGACGATATAGGAAGCGAGATAGACGACTTCTTCGAGATCTTTCGGTTTAATGTCAAGAAGTGTCGCAATCCGTGATGGGGTATTTCGCAAATACCATGTGTGTACGACAGGGGCTGCAAGTTTAATGTGCCCCATGCGTTCTCTACGCACTTTACTTTCGGTAATTTCAACCCCACAAATAGGGCATTTTTTACCACTTTGTGAACTGCGTTTTGATTTATTATTGCATGCGCATTGGTAATCCTTAGTCGGACCAAAGATTTCTTCACAGAAAAGGCCTCTGCGCTCGGGTTTTAAGGTTCGATAATTGATTGTTTCATGTTTTTCAACTTCTCCATAGGACCAAGAAAGTATTTCTTCAGGAGAGGCTAAACGGATTTTGTAATGAGAAAACTTTTTACTCATGGAATCACCTAACTTTCTTAAGAGTTAAAGCCGTACTTGTCTAAGTAATCTTCGACATCTGAATCTTCCACTAAACTTTTATTCGCTTCGTTTTTCTTTGTTTCGCGACTAATCAGCTCAACATAAATACCAAGAGATTGAAGTTCACGTGTTAAAACACGGAAGGATTCAGGTAGGCTTGGTCCTGGAATGCTTTTACCATCAACAATCGCTCTAAAGACTTTGTTTCGACCGATGATGTCATCGCTTTTCACGGTCAACATTTCTTGTAAACAGTATGCAGCACCGTAGGCTTCAAGTGCCCATACTTCCATTTCACCAAATCGTTGTCCACCGTTTTGCGCTTTTCCTCCCATAGGTTGTTGGGTGACAAGCGTATACGGTCCAACACTTCGTGCATGGAGTTTATCATCAACCATATGGTCGAGTTTAATCATATGCATAATTCCTACTGATACATCGTTGTCATAAGGAATGCCTGTACGACCAGAATAGAGTTTAGTTTTGCCGTCCATTTGCATATTTGCTTCTTGCATTATTTCAACGAGGTCGTCGTTTTCAACGCCGTCAAAGACCGGTGTAGCAATATGAACACCGAGTCGTTTAGCCGCCATACCTAAATGGATTTCTAAGACTTGTCCAATGTTCATCCTCGATGGGACACCGAGTGGATTCAACATAATATCGATTGGCGTTCCATCGGGTAAATATGGCATATCTTCTTCGGGAAGGATTTTCGATATAACCCCTTTATTTCCGTGGCGCCCGGCCATTTTATCGCCTTCAGATATTTTCCGTTTTTGCACGATAAAAACTTGGACGATTTCGTTTGCACCAGGTGGGAGTTCGTCATCGTTAGCTCGGGAGAAATATTTAACACTTTGAACGATGCCACCACCACCGTGAGGTACACGTAATGATGTATCGCGCACTTCACGCGATTTTTCACCGAAAATTGCTAGGAGAAGTTTATCTTCTGGAGTTGGGTCGGTTTGACCTTTAGGGGTAATTTTACCGACAAGAATGTCCCCTTCTTCCACTTCAGCACCAGGAATAATAATGCCTCGATCATCGAGGAAGCGTCTTCCTTCTTCACCAACGTTAGGAATCTCACGCGTAATTTCTTCTTTACCAAGTTTAGTTTCTCTTGCTTCAGCTTCATACTTTTCGATATGAATTGAGGTATAGGTATCTTGTTTTACAAGACGTTCACTTAAAATAATCGCGTCTTCGTAATTATAGCCATTCCAGGTCATAAACGCGACCGTTACATTACGTCCTAAAGCTAGTTCGCCTTCATCCATGGATGGACCGTCGGTGATAACGTCACCCACTTCGACACGCTCTCCTACTTCTACAATCGGTTTTTGGTTAATGCATGTGCCTTGATTACTTCGTTCAAACTTCGTAAGTTGATAGTAATCGCGCTGTTTATCATCGGTTTCGATAATAATCACTCTGGCGTCAACATATTGAACCACACCAGCATGGCTTGCGATAAGGCATGATCCTGAATCCTTAGCGGCTTTGTACTCAATTCCTGTGCCGACAAATGGGGCTTCAGGTCTCAACAAAGGAATGGCTTGGCGTTGCATGTTGGCGCCCATTAAAGCACGGTTTGCATCATCGTGTTCTAAGAAAGGAATACATGCTGTTGAAATTGAGACGATTTGTTTAGGAGAAACATCGATGTACTCGATCAGTTCTTTAGCGAACATTTTCGTTTCACCCATATAACGTGCAACGATATTGTCGTTAATAATATGGTTATCATCATCTAACTGTACATTAGCTTGACCTATATAGTACTGTTCTTCTTCATCTGCTGCCATGAAAACAACTTCATCGGTCACAGTGAGTTCGATGTCGCCATTTGCTTTTTCTTCACTATGAACACGAACGTATGGTGTCTCGATAAATCCGTAGCGATTCACGCGAACATACGAGGCTAAACTATTGATGAGTCCGATGTTTTGACCTTCTGGTGTTTCGATAGGGCAAATTCTACCGTAGTGTGAATAGTGAACGTCGCGGACCTCAAACCCTGCACGGTCACGGGTGAGTCCACCTGGACCTAAAGCTGAAATACGACGTTTATGCGTCAGTTCATCAAGTGGGTTTGTTTGAGACATAAACTGTGATAACTGACTGGATCCAAAGAACTCTTTTAATGTGGAAATTAAAGGACGGTTATTAATAAGTTTTTGCGGTGTCATAATCACTTCTTGTTCGTTTGTACTCATACGATCTTTGACGTTTTTTTCTAGTTTCGATAAACCGATTCTAAAATGGTTTTTAAGCAGTTCACCAATCAATCTCAAACGACGGTTACCAAGATGATCAATGTCATCAAGACGACCGTATCCTTGATAGAGATTTAAATAGTAAGCGATGCTCGCGATGATATCCGATGGAACGATGTGTTCTTTATCCTCATCTGAGTAATTGCCAATTAATCGTAAAATGACTTCTTCATCATCACGATTACGATGATAAATATCTAAGACTTCGATTTTTGCAAGATCAAAATAAAGTTTTTTATCATTCAGCGTGGCTTCGATGGAACTTACCATCTCTTCATACGCGTCTTGTCCGAATTGCTTGGTGTACTCTTTTTTACTCATTTTCTTTGTTTTTAGAACTTTTTCGACATACTCTTCAACACTTAAATAGTTTTGTGATTTAATCTCTTTAAGCCGTTCTTGAATCGTAAGATAGCGGAAATAGTCCTCGATGCATAACGCTTTAGTCAACGTGTCACTCTGAGCTAAATAAGCATGTTTTTCTTCTAACGTTAAGTAATCTAAAAACGGATTTGAGTCGAGGGTATCCATCGTAATAGTGTCTTCTTGAACCATATCATCGAATGCTTTTTCCATCATCTCATAACGACGTAATCCAGTATCATATAAATATTTCTCAAAAGATGTGTTGAGTGACTTTAAATGTCTGTCTGCATACGCCTCAGGTGCTAAATACTCTTTATTTTTCATGATTTTTGTTTTGTCTTTTGCTGATAACGAACTCAAGAATGGGTGCTGGTTAACATCGTCTTTAGATAAGCTTGGTAAACTAAATAGTTCTTCTAAAGATTCAAGCTGTTCTTGGTACGCTTTGGTTCCCTCAAAAAGAATGAAATCTTCTTTAGAAATGCGGATACTTTCTAGATGTGGGTTGCCCATTAAGATGTCTTTTTGAATCTCGAAATCGTATTCTAAGCTAGACGACAAAACACCGGGAACAGTCTGAGTAAAAAGTTCTCGGTTTTCATTCAATATATTGATTTCTTTACGATTGAGAATGGTATCTTTTTCAAGAATAATCTCACCGGTTTCAGGGTTGATGATGTCTTGGGCTAATCGCTTACCCCGAACGTGGTTTAATATATTAAGTTTTTTGTTTATCTTATAGCGCCCTACTTCTGCGAGTTCATAGCGTTTTGCATTGAATAAACGACTGATTAGAAACTCTTGAGCTTGATAACTCTTGGCAATTTCACCTTGGCGTAATTTAGTGTATATTTCAATGATTGCTTCATTTGAGGATTGGGTTGTATCACGCTTCAAGGTTGTTTTAACGAGTTCGTTGTTGCGATACAAGTAATTGAGTTGATCAAGATCTAATCCGAGTGCTTTAAGCAGTGTTGTAAGCGGGATTTTTTTAGATCGGTCGAGTTTAACATAGAGAATATCTTTAGAGTCAATATCATACTCCAACCATGCTCCACGATTAGGAATGACTTGACCTTCAAATTTTCTTTTTAATGTTTTTTTGTCAACTTTTGTATCAAAAAACACCCCTGCACTACGCACGATTTGTGAGACGATAACCCGCTCAGAACCGTTAATAATGAATGACCCGGTTGGTGTCATAAAAGGGATATCCCCTAAATAGACTTTTTGTTCGGAAATTTCTTGAACACTGTCTTTACGTTTGTTAAGTAGTTTAATATTAACGTGTAAAGGTTTAGCGTATGTTTTATCTTTTTCTTTCGATTCAGCGATGGTATATTTTGCATCACCAAACTCGAAGTTCTCGAAATAAAGCTCTAAATCTTGAGTCGGGTTTTCAATGGGTGAAATGTCTCTAAAAAGCTCCGCGAGCCCTTGTTGGATAAACCAATCAAAGGATTCGGTTTGGACTTCAATGAGGTTGGGTAATTCAATGTTAGATTTCACCCGCGAGTAGTTTCTTCGCTCGCGTTTTTTTCCGTATTTTACGATATTGTAATTCACAAATATTCACCCCGTTTTTTTGTTAAAAAATGCCTAGAACGCAAAAAAGCGCATGTTACCGCATTTTGGTATTTTATCATAAGCTTGTCAAATAGTCAATCAATTTTGACAAGCGATGACATGAAACCCTTTTTGTTTAGTAATCGTTGACACGGTGTAATGATTTTCTAAGAACTTGATAGCTGAAAGAACACCGTGTTTCTTATGCATTACTAACCATAACTTTCCCTGTGGTTTGAGATGCGATTTTGCGTCTGCGAATAGATTATATAGTTTTTCCTTACCAATCCTAATCGGGGGATTGGTAATAATGTGGTCAAAATCTTTGTCAATGTTGAGAAATCCGTCAGAGTAGTGAATATCGAGAGCGAGTGCATAGTTTTGGGCATTGTGATTTGCGAGTTCTAAAGCGCGTTCATTGACATCGATCAATGTTGCTTTAGCTTTAAAGTAATCCGCTAAAATGATACCGATAATCCCGTAACCACAGCCTAAATCAAGCACTTCTTCTTGAGCGTTAATGGTTAAGTTTTTAAGTAGTAAATCGGTCGCAAAATCAATATGTGCTTTGCTGAAAACTCCCGTGTCGGTGATAAATCTGTAAAGGACATCATGAAAATGATATTCAATGGTTTGAGGATTTGATTTGACAGTTGGTTGCTTAGAAAAATAATGTGACATGCATTCACCTATTTTCTAGTCTTTAGTATAAAGGGAAAAACCTGAGTGTACACTCAGGTCTTTATTATCCTACTATGTTTATTTAATTTCGATGCTTGCGCCAGCTTCTTCGAGTTGCGCTTTGATTTCTTCTGCTTCTTCTGGTTTGATGTTTTCTTTAATGGCTGCTGGAGCACTATCAACGAGTTCTTTTGCTTCTTTTAAGCCTAATCCAGTTAATTCACGAACGATTTTGATAACGCCGATTTTCTTTTGTCCTGGATGCGTTAAGACCACGCTAACTTCTGTCGGTTCTGCATCTTCTTGAGCTGCACCTGGCGCTGCGACTGCGACAGCACTTGGATCAACACCGAATTCTTCTTTCATAAGATCGATGAGTTCTTTAAGTTCTAATAATGTTTTTTCTTTTAACGCTTCAATAATTTCTGCATTGGTTAATTTAGCCATGTTTTTTTCCTCCTTAGATTTATGCGTTACTTTCTAGATTTTCGACATGTAAATGTAATGCGATTGCAACTTCACGGATTGGTTGCAAGATACCACCGGCAAACATTGTAAGCAATGTTTCTCTTGATGGTATTGTGGCGATTGTTTGAATCTTTTCGTTGTTCATGAATTCTCCATCTACAACCCCTACTTTAAGTTCAAGTTTCTTGTGGTCTTTGGAAAAGTCATAAACGACTTTTGCAGCGGAAACACTGTCTTCATGTGAGAATGCGAGTGCATTAGGACCCACGAAATGTTCGACCATCTCACCAAATCCAGCGGCTTCTGCAGCGCGGCGTGAAATATTGTTTTTTATGACGTGCATTTCACAGCCATTTTCAAGCAATTGTACACGAAGTTTTGTAACTTGATCAACAGTTAGCCCTAAATAATCTAATACAACAAACGATCTAGCTTCTGTCATTTTTTGCGTGAGTTCTTCAACGAGTACTTGCTTTCTTTCGATTGCTTTTGTGGACATAGTTCTCCTCCTTTGATGTGGAATAAAAAACCTCTTCTGTCAATGGACAAAAGAGGACTATCGTCATTATCTTTTGTCTCGGCAGGATGGAGTTTTAAGCGGGTGCTCCTGAGTCTATGACAGGTTTTATTCTATTATTTTAATATGGCATCTGGGTCAAGTTTGACACCAGGTCCCATGGTTGTAGCAAGTGAAGCATTTTTTACATAAACACCTTTTGATGTTGCGGGCTTGATTTTAAGCATTAAGTCATAAAATACACGAAGATTTTCTAAAATCTTTTGATCGTCGAAGGAAACTTTGCCAAGGGATACATGAATGTTTCCAATTTTATCGACGCGGTATTCAACTTTTCCAGCTTTAATTTCCTCAACCGCTTTTTTAACGTCCATGGTTACAGTGCCGGTTTTAGGGTTTGGCATAAGACCTTTTGGTCCCAGTGTCCGTCCTAACTTACCAACTTGCGCCATCATATCTGGCGTTGCAACAACGGTATCGAAATCAAGCCATCCGCCAAGTATTTTTTCAACCATTTCTTCGTCACCAATATAATCTGCTCCGGCTTCTTCAGCTTCTTTCGCTTTATCACCTTTTGCAAATACAAGAACGCGTTTTGTTTTGCCTGTACCATGTGGTAACACGACAGCACCACGTAAGTTTTGATCGGCTTTACGAGGGTCGACGTTAAGGCGAATTGCAAACTCAACGGTTGCGTCAAACTTTTCAAAAGATATTTCTTTGATAAGTGCAATTGCTTCTTTTGCTGCATAGCGTTTTGTACGATCAACTTTTTCTAATGCAGCCGTAAATTTTTTGCCTTTTTTTGCCATGTTTTTTTACCTCCTATTGTGGTCTAACGGAATCTCCTCCCACAAATAGTTGTAGCTCTATTTACAACTAAATGTTTAGTCCTTGATTGTGAT
>SKFS01000121.1 GCA_007117885.1 Candidatus Izemoplasma sp. | reverse complement strand
TGCGACCGATTTCTGTGCCTTTACCTGCCATTGTTTCTAAAGCGATAAGGGTGGGTAATTGCTTTGTCCGTTCTAGAACTTGGTTTAAACCCTCGATGATATTTACAATGCCTTGCTCAGGACCTTGTTTAACGTGGGCCCCTGGATGCAAGACGATCTGCTTTGCACCGATTGCATGGGTACGGATGATTTCACTGACTAAAAAATCAACCGCAAATTCACGCTTTTGGGGATCAGGATTGGCTAAGTTCATCACATACGGCGCGTGAACAATTACAGAATCTAAGTCGATACCGGCTTCACTCAAGGCTTGTTTACCAGCCTCGATGTTCAAGTCTTCAAGCGGTTTTCTACGGGTATTTTGAGGGGCACCAGTATATATCATTAAAGCTTCAGCATTGTAGCTTATCGCTTCTTCGACACTGCCAAGAAACATACTGGCTCCATTCATTGAAACGTGTGAACCAATTTTTATCATTGACTTCTCCTTCTTCTGTTTGTTTTTTTTGTCGTCTTTACTTTATCAGATTTTCCACTTTTTTTCATTGGTTTAACACTTTTTTTCGGTCGGGGATCTTTCAGTTTGAGTTCAATATTATGCTTATCAAAAAAGGCAAACGCATGGGTATCTTTATCATTGTAGAAAGTGATCGATTCACCGCTGGCTCCCATGCGACCAGTTCGACCGATGCGGTGGATAAAGAACGTCATATCCTTTGGTAAATCGTAGTTAATAATATGGCTAACACCTTCAATATCAATGCCGCGACTTGCGATGTCCGTCGCAACAATATACTGGTAGTTTAAATTTTTAATATCGCGTAGCACTTGTTTACGTTTTCGTGGCGGTAAATCACCGTGTAAGGCAACCACCGCTTTATTATCTTGATAAATGTGTTGAACGATGCGTTCAACATCGTCTTTTTTATTGACAAAAATCATCGCTAAGTACGGTTGGATGGTTTGGATGATTTGTCTTAGTTTCTTTAACTTGGCTTCGTCATCGCTCGTGCGAAATAACTGATGGGTAATGTTTAATGTTTTTAAAGGGCGGTCTTCATAGTTGATTTCTACCGGTTGTCTGAGATACTTCCGTAAAAAAGGTTTTAAACTCTCGGAAATGGTCGCTGAAAAAACCATCATGTGTAGTTGCGCATTCATGGTTCTAGCGATGGCATCAATGGCATCTAAAAAACCAATTTCTAAGGCCATATCGGCTTCATCGATAATAAGTTTCTTTGCTTTATAGACTTTTAATGCGTTGGTTTTGATTGCGAGATCGTAAATCTTGCCTGGCGTTCCGATGACAATTTGCGGTTGTTTTTTAGTTAAGCGTTCAAGCTCTTTATCGCGATCTTTACCGCCAACATAAAGGCGAATATCAATCGGATCCGGCGAGTTTTTCGCGATCACTTGAGCCATATCGTAGATTTGCTTAGCGAGTTCACGGGTGGGACTTAAGACGACCGTCTGAATTTCTTCAAGGTGCTCATCTAAGTGTTCAAACAAAGGGATTAAACAGCTATGTGTTTTACCGGTACCAGTCGGACTCGATGCAATAATATCCCGTTTTTTTAAGGCTTCAGGAATCACGGCTTTTTGGATCTCAGTGTAAGCTTTGAAGTTGAGTTCGGTCAAAGCTTTTTGTAGATACTCTTTTGTTATTTTCATGTTATCGCCTCATTTCGTTAAATCTATTATATAATAGAACTATTCTTTTTACCATGAAGAGGTGAGAATGATGCAAGTCTTAGCGTTAACCCCACGAGGGTATTGCCACGGGGTTGTCGATGCGTTAAAGATACTTAGGGACGTAGCACATGACCCAACGGTTAAACGTCCGATTTACGTTTTAGGCATGGTGGTACACAACCAGAAAATTGTCGATGATTTTAAAGCATTAGGGATTGAAACACTGCACGAACCAGGTGTGAGTCGTTTAGAACTATTAGACCGCATATCGGAAGGTACGGTTGTTCTTACAGCACACGGCGTGCATGAACACGTGGTTCAAAAAGCGCAAGCAAAAGGGTTAGCAATCATCGATACAACGTGCAAAGATGTTTACGCTTCACAATCGACGATAAAGAACTATTTAACCCAGGGCTACACTGTTTTATTTATTGGTAAGAAAACCCATCCTGAAAGTGAGACTGCCTTAGCGTATAGTCACGATGTGTATGTTATTGAAAAGCCGGCAGACATTGAGAATCTCGACCTTGATACCGATAAGATTGCGGTGACAAATCAAACAACGATGAGCCTTTACGATATTTACCCGGTGTTTTCGAAGATTCAAGAGCGTTATCCTAACGCAGTCCTTGTTGAGGAACAATGCGATGCCACAAAAACACGTCAATTAGCTGTCATGCATCAACCTAAAGATGTTGACCATTGTTTTGTGGTGGGCGACAAACACTCGAATAACTCGCGCAAGCTGGTTGAGGTTGCGTTAAAGCAAGGAATTCCTGCGAATCGGATTGAATCGGTGGAAGATTTAGATATCGAGTATTTAAAAACATTAAAAAAGGTCTCCGTGACAAGCGGAGCAAGTACACCAACTCAGTTGACGAAAGAAGTCATTGATTACTTAATCACTTTTGATATCCATACTAAAAAACAACCGCTTAGTCGCGTAAAAACGAATAATCTCTTTAAAAAATAAAAGGACCTTAGTCCTTTTCTTCTTCTAGATGACTGGGTATAGGGAGTTTCGGTTCTTCATAAAATCGATGATAAAGATTAATAAACACAATATGCAAAAACAAAAAGGCAAAGGTGAACAAGATCAAGTAGCCTACGGTGCGAAACGGCGTTCTACCAAAGAACCAAAAGACAAAGGCAACGAAACTAATGACTATGAAAATATAAAACAATAGTTGGTAGAGTTGATAAGCGAGTTTAAGTAATGGTTTCATAGCCATCGCTTCCTTTCTAATGAGATAGTTATATTATACGATGAAACGATGATTAAGCAACTCGTTAATAGATAAAAACTCTATTTCTTTGAATACATTTCTTCTTCTGCTTGTTTAAACAAGGCTTCGAGTGACATCGATAAACTCTCTGTCGTGGCAACACCGATGGCGATATCTAAAGGAATATCCTTTATTCTAATATTGCGGGTACGGCGTTCGATGGACGCAGCGAGCTCTAATGTTTCTTTATACGTCGTTTGAGGTAATAAAACAACAAACTCATCGCCACCATAACGGACGTTTATGTCCTGGTTATCCGTAAAATCTGTGAAGATTTTTGCAATCGACTTTAGCATTTTATCGCCATGCTCATGGCCGTATTTATCGTTAATAATTTTAAGTTTATTTAAATCCGCGACAATAATACTGATGGGTAGGTGTTTTTTATCTTTAATAAGGGTTGCATAGGCTTCTTCTAAGTAAGCTCGGTTATAAAGGTTAGTAAGGACATCGTGATAGCTCTTATAAAACAGTTTGCGTTGTTCAACATCAAACGCTTCTTGTTGGTGGTGGTAATGCACTAAAATCATCATAAATGCTAACCCAAAGCCAAAGAAGCCAAGAATCGTAAAATGGAGTTCAAGGGAGAGCTCTAAAATAACGAAAACAGGAAATAGCCCATTCATGAAGGCGATCAACATAATTATAATCGCGTATAATCGCTGGATCATCTGCGGTTGTTTCACCATGGTAACTGCCGTAAAACCCATGTAGGCGACCGTAGCGTAAAAAACGATGAAAAACGATGTAAACCCTGAAGTATCAATCCATAGAAAGCCTAAGGTTGAGAGGATAATGACGAGTAAAACAATGTTTGATTTTAACGTAATATCTCTTCCTAAGTAGCGAAGATTTCCACGGTATAGAAAATAGCCTGATATCGGAATCAAAAAATAATAAAGTGCCGTCATTGAAAGGATGGTGAAAACATCTCCCAATAACAAGAAAAGATAGGCTGCTGATAACACGCTCCAAAAATATAGCCAAAATCTCAAGTAATCTTTGCGGTTTAAAACCACTAAGATGGATAAAAACAACGTTAGAAAAAGCGCGCCAAGTAAAAACGTCAGTATTTGCAGTTGCTCAGTCGTAAGCGCATCCATATTTTTCCCCCTAAGCCAATATATAATCCATCATAGCATACTCTATACGGTTTCAAAAGAAAAAAAGACCCGAAGGTCTTTAGCGACGTCTTTGACTTGAGTGAGATGAGCCTTTACGGTGATAAATACTGTCAATCATGACGACAAAAGCAATCATCTTGTCAACGTCTGCTTGATCGTCAATCTCAATTTCGTAGGTGTCACCCCATGCGAGGATTTTCTTCCTAACTGCTAATACGATGCCTTTACTGCTTGCAATCGTGAAGTTGTGAGCCCATACGCTACCTTCTAAAGTATAGTTCTCATTGTTGGCTTCAATATCAATACGGTTTTTAAAGGCTGCGAACCGTTTTCTCATTATTGCTACGTTTTCACCTTGGGCATTAAAGAGTTCGTAGGTCGGTAAAAAACTAAGCATTCTCCGACGCATTGTAAAGAGTAAACGCTCTGGATTGGACTGATAAATCTGATACTGGCGTGCAAATGACATCATTTTTGCATTGGCATGATACACTTGGTTTTGATTCTCATCAAATACTTTAAAACTGTCACGAAATGAAAAGACTTTTTGCTTTAAATAAAACTTTTTCATCGTACCGCCCCTTTCGTATTTATTATACCGTTTTTCGTTTAAAAAATAAACAACAAACTATGCCTTAGATGGGTCAATGCTCAACTTGCGAATACCCCGACCACTTCTTACGGTCCCATAGACACCGATGATAATCATCGCACTGCCGATAAAATGGTAAGAACCTAATGCTTCGTTAAGAATAAAATACCCAGCAAAAATGCCGACAATGGTCACTAGATTTGCGTAAATACTTGAGACGTGGGCTTCAAGTCTTGATAACGCAAAGTTAACTAAAAAGAACGCGACAATCGATGCCATAACCCCTAAATAAACAATCGGTAAGATCAGTTCAACTTGGAGAAGATTTAAGAAGTAATCATAGGGTCGGCGTTCGTAAAGCAAAAACGCAAGATAAATCGTGTTAAAAGTCATCGCCCCAAAAATCATCATAAAATAGGTGAGTTCGTGGGCTTTAACGGTTCGTGAAGCACTCCGCGAAGCGATGTTGAACAACGCCGCTGAAATAACCGCACCAAAGACTAATATAAAGCCCAGTAGGGATGACTCAGTGTTGGTATTGTAAACAGATATTTGAATATATAGGATCCCTGAAACACTGAGTAAAATAAAGAAAATTTGGAGGGGTTTGGGTTTTTCTTTTAGTATTATTGCACTCAAAATCCCCACAAACACAGGTATTAAGGCAATCATCATGCCGGCTTCACTTGAAGCGATGAGGTTTAAGCCGTAAATCTCAAAAATGAAGTAAAGAAACGGCTGAAAGATTGCCACAACAAGTAAGGCTTTAATCTGGGAACGCTTTAACTGTATCGTAATAAGCTTGAGACGTCGTATCGCCTCAAAGACGATCGCGGCGACTAAAAAACGATAACTAATTAAGCCGATTGGGCTCACATAATCTAAGGCGATTTTTGAAAACATAAAAGAAAATCCAAAAATGGCCGCAAACATTAAACTCGCTAAATGAACCTTTGTTTTCATCGTGTGCCCGCTCCTTTATCGTTTTTACTTTGTGTTTGGTTTTGATTATCTATTTTATTATAGCGATGGGCGCGAAAGATTGCAATTTATAGTTCATTTTAATTTTGTTTGGTAGGGCATTTGAGTATAATGAAGTTGGAGGTGGAGTAATTGAAAAAATATCTAGAGGGCGCTTTAGTTGCGAATGCGGCAGCGATGGGTTTTAACTGGGTCTACAATATGCCTTATTTAGAGCGACTGGCAAAAACTGAACACTTAGTTTTCCAAAAAGCTGACCCTAGTAAATACCAGCGGGCACGTAAAGCTGTTTTTGCCTATCCGTTTGCTGAAATCGGCGATGTCTCGTTTCAAGGCGAGATTGCGAAATGGCTTTATCACGCGTTAAAAGAAAATCCTGACTTGACTCAAGAAGCGTATCAACAATTAATTTATGAAAAGATAAAACCTGGTGGTGAGTACCGGGGTTGGGTGGAGTCATTTGGTAAGAAGCTAATTTTCAATCAAATGATTCGTGACTTTGAGCTCGAACAGGAACCTTTGAGAATAAACGATGATCAACTGGTAGGGTTTATTCCTTATTTAGTCACTAAAGAGCTTGGGTTAGCGAATCATAAAGCATGGGAACTAGCACAAGCTTTTACCGATTTAGAAGAATACCCAGCATTTTTTGAGGTTTTTGATCAGATTTTTGAGGATGTCAAAACGATGCCTTTAAAGGACGCCTTGCAAAAATCGATTGCGGTGGCACCAAAACAGTATGGTTTTAAACTCACGATGGCACTCACGATGGATGATGTCAAGTCATTTATTCTTCAACTTGTCAACACATCGTGTCCTGTTAAGTATGCCATTCCCTTAACGTATGCGATTTTAGCCCATACCACGAGTTACCAAGAGGCTGTCGAGTTAAATACTCAAATTGGGGGGGCGAGTGCTGATCGAGCGATGCTAATCGGCGCGATTTACAGTCAAGTGTCAGATATCCCTGAGGCATGGAAAAAACATTTAAAAGCATGAGAATGTCTCATGTTTTTTTTTAATTGGGTTATAATAGTAAGCAATCTATGTTTTAATAGTATCGAGGAGGCGACCACATGACGAAACTTTATAAACCGATGATAGGATTCATTATCCTCTTTATCTATTTGATTCAGTTCACCCCCGCTTCTGCGGATAATGAGGAACCGATTACTTTATTGTATCGGCTAAACGATGGTGAGGATGCGGTGTTAATCGCTGAAGAGTATGCCTTAGAAGTGATCTATATCAGTCGCTTTAATCTCGTTGAATATGCCGTAACAAAAATGACGGATGTCCCTTTATTGTTAGCGATGGGGTTTACGATTAATCAAACACATACCATTCATCGACCGCCTTGGTTACCACGACCGGGTGGTGATTTAACGGACCGTCAATACGCTTTAGAGATGATGAATGTTTTTGAAGCGTGGGAGGTGGCTCAAAACAATCTTCCTGTAACCGTAGCCGTCATCGATAGTGGGATTGAGTTGACGCATCCTGAGTTTGCGGGACGGATTTTACCGACTTCGTATAATAGCCATCGCGATACCGTTGGCACCGATTATGTGCACGATGACATCGGTCACGGTACCGCTGTTGCAGGCGTTATTGCCGCGGCGAAAGATCAAGTGGGTGTTACAGGGATTGCCCCAAACGCGAATCTTTTAGTGATTAAAGCGAATCACAGTGATGCCTCGATGTTTACCGATGCGAGTTTAATCAATGCGATTTATTATGCGATTGAACAAGGGGTTGATGTCATCAATATGTCTTTAGGCGGTTTTGGTAATAACCGTTATATTGAGGAGGCGGTGAATGAGGCGCATGAACGCGGAATATTTGTCGTGGTTTCAGCGGGCAATAATGCCACGGACACACCCAATTATCCTGCCGCGTTTACTCATACGATCTCGGTTTCTGCAGTCAATCAAGACGCAGAACTTGCGTACTTCTCTTCATTTGGTGAAACGATTAATATTACCGCGCCAGGCGAAGCCATTTATACAACAACAATGAATGGCGGTTATGGTGCGTTTAATGGCACGTCTTTTTCCGCCCCGCAAGTATCAGGAATTCTTGCCTTGATGATCGCTCATTATGGGTCCCTTGATTACTATTCATTATTGAATATTTTATATGATAGTGCCGTGCCGAAAGAACCGGAGATTTACTTTGGGGTCGGCATGGCAAATGCTTACCAAGCCCTTACGGCAGACTTGATTCAAATCCGGTTTGAGACGTTTATGGATGAACGCTTAACACCGATTTTTATGGAACGAGGACAAACGTTATCTATGCCTTACCAACCGATCAAAGAAGGCTATTATTTTACGCGTTGGTATTTTGACGAGCACTTTGAAAACCCGTGGACGCCTGAAACAATCATGACTTCGTCGGCAACGCTTTACGCTCGGTTTGTTGAAGATAAGGCACGGGTTCGTCTTTTTGATGGCGACGTGTTGCTCGAGACTCTGACAATAATACCAGGCACTGAGATGATTTTTGATCCGATGGAAAAAGCACACTACTCTTTTGCAGGATGGTATCTTGATGAAGCACTGACTGTCCCTTGGCAAAACCAGCGTATTTATTATGATATCGATCTTTATGCACGGTATACCGCCAATGTTTATCAAATGACGTTTTATGATTTTGATAGGGAAACGGTCATTGCAACGAAAAACTTTCGTTATGATGAGACGGTTGAGTTACCGGTTGGTTTAGAAACGTTTGAGGATGATTTCTTTACCTGGCAGTTTATAAAATGGGATTTTGAGGGTGAGACCTTAACAGAGGATATCGCGGTTTTTCCCCTTTATACACGGACGTTTAAAACAGAGATGGTTTCGCTTGAAATCGGCGTGGATACCTTACGAACTGGCGATCAATGGCACGATGAGGGGGTCGTTTTTGATGCCTCACCTGACCCAAGTTTTGTCGTGACGGTGGATCATGAGGTGAACACCGCTGAAGCCGGTGAGTACCGTGTTGACTACCGTATTTATGAAGGGGAAGCGCTACTGATTCACTTAGTCCGTTATGTTCATGTTTTGCCGCAAATTGAAATTGAACTTCGTTTAAATGCAGGCATCACAACGTTAGTTCAAGGTCAAGACTACGAAGATGCCGGTGCCGTGACAAACTATGGTGTCGTAACGATTATCGGTGAGGTCAATACTGATGTCCCTGGTCGTTATGTTATAGTATACCGCGTTGAATACGACGGTGTCACCGCGGTCAAAACACGGGTTGTTCATGTTTTACCGAAGGATACTCCAACCCTTTGGTGGCCGCAAAGTGTTAGAAAAAAGGAGGCCGACTACGATGTGGTATAAACTTCTCTTCTTCTTTATCATTATTTTATTCGTTGGTTGTACTGGCATCACTGTAGAAGATATAACGTTTACACTTAACCCAAGTGTTGACACGGTGATGATGAACGATGACTATGTCGATCCTGGCGCAAGCGCGGTTCACAATCAGACCGTCTTTGAGGTGATCGTCATTGAAAATACTGTGAATACAGAACAAGTGGGCGATTACCAAATCGTCTACCAAATTGAACACAATAATCAAACGCGCACGCTCGTAAGAAAAGTTTCGGTCATCGAGGAAGTCGACTTGACCCTTCGTTTGAACCCTGGGCGTGACACCATTCGCCTTGGGGAACCGTGGCAGGATGCTGGAGTTGATACGACGTTGCTTGATGGCTTTACAGTGACCGTTCGCGGTACGGTAAATACGTTGGAAGTGGGCACCTATACGATTGATTATATCGCTGAAAATGACGAGGGTTTAAGGCTTTCAGTTCGACGTATTGTAAAAGTGATAGAGTAATAAAAAAAGAGCATTTCATCATCAAGGTGAAATGCTCTTTATTCGTTTTCGAGTTGGTCGAGCCGCTGGAAGGCATAAAGAATCCATGAAAAAGCAATGATAAACATGAATCGTTGGAGTAATCCTTGAATGGCTGGAAACAATGACATATTGATGGGAATAATGATGGCGGCGAGGGCTAACGTTAAAGCGAGGTACTTGTCGAACGGTTTCACAAAGATATAAAACAACACAAGTGCGAAGAAACTAAAACTAAAGCCTGTCGCGGTGGCAAACACCGAATGAAAGACATCTAAAGTTAGGTTGGCTGGCTCACCTGTAAGCGGGCGATGGGTAAAAAGACCAACACCGATTAAACTAAAACTAAAGAAGTAAATCATTATCTTTGCGATAGGATAATTCTCTGTTTTAGTTTTACCGTAAACGAATGTAACGATTCCTAAAGCGATAAAACTGCCGTTCATGAGCCAGTTTAACGGGGCTTTTTGGGCACCGAGATGACTCGTTGTGTTTTGTAAGATTGAGTAGCCTTCAAAACTAAATAGCGGCAACAGGAAGCTGATTAAGATAAATAGTGAGAATAGGATAATATACGGTTTATAGGCTTTCATAGTCACACCTCATTTCGAGAATATTATAGCATAGAATCGGTTATTTTTCTGCGCAAATTATGCGTCTTTTTTTTGCTTAACCAAGACGGTTAGTTAATCGTTTTTAAATTTTGTCACTCCAAGATAGACACACTTGAATTACTTTTTGTGGAAATCGGGTTGCTCAGCGCCTAAAATTAAAGCAAGAAACAAAAATAGAAAAGGAGAATTATAATGCAAAAGAGTTTTGATTTTAGAACTTCTGTTCAACGTTTTGGTCGCTTCTTGAGTGGAATGGTTATGCCTAACATTGGCGCCTTTATCGCTTGGGGATTGATTACTGCTTTCTTTATTCCAACAGGCTGGATTCCGAATGCAACGCTCTCTGAACTTGTTGGACCGATGATTTTTTACATGCTTCCTGTATTAATTGGTTATACAGGAGGGAAAATGGTCTATGGTACACGCGGGGCCGTTTTAGGCGTTATCGCTACCATGGGTGTTATTGTTGGGGCGGACATCCCTATGTTTATTGGGGCCATGCTGATGGGACCTTTAGGGGCGTATCTAATTAAACAAGTGGATAAGTTCTTAGTCCCTAGAACACCGACCGGATTTGAAATGTTGGTCAATAACTTTAGTGCGGGTATTTTAGGTATGTTAGTCGCGATGCTTGCGTTACTTGTAATTGGTCCAATTGTGGTTGGCTTTAACAATGCTTTAGAAGCCGGGGTTAATGTTTTTGTTAATGCAGGATTGTTGCCTTTAGCAGCGATATTTATTGAACCTGCGAAAATTCTATTCTTAAATAATGCCATTAACCATGGGGTTTTAGGTCCGTTGGGGATTGCTGAAGCTGCGGATATTGGCAAATCGATTTTCTTTATGCTTGAAACGAATCCCGGTCCTGGTTTAGGAATTCTACTTGCCTTCTGGTTCTTTGGTAAAGGAATGGTTAAAACCAGTGCACCCGGTTCAATCATTATTCACTTCTTCGGTGGGATTCATGAAATTTACTTCCCGTATGTACTGATGAAACCAAAACTCGTCTTAGCGGCGATAGGTGGCGGTGCTACAGGGATTCTTACGTTCCAAATCTTTAATGTTGGTTTAGTTGCAACACCATCGCCTGGTAGTATTTTCGCTTACTTAGCGATGACACCAAGAGGCGATCATATCGGTGTCTTACTCGGCATCATTACTGCTGCTGCGGTCAGTTTCTTAATTGCGAGTTTCTTCTTGAAAACCGATAAGACGATGGGCAATGATTTAGAAGCAGCAAAAGAAAAAGTTTCGGCACTTAAAGGTAAAAAAGCCGAGCAAATTGAAAAAATCGCTTTCGCTTGTGACGCGGGTATGGGTTCAAGTGCAATGGGCGCTTCCACGTTACGGAAAAAAATCAAAAAAGCGGAACTAAATGTTGAAGTTATTCACTGCAGTATTGAGAATATTCCAGAAGATATTCAGTTAGTTGTAACCCATAAAGACTTGAGCGCGCGCGCAGAGAAATATGCGCCAAAAGCTGAAATTGTCACGATTGAAAACTTTGTCGGTGCACCAGAGTATGACGAACTCGTCAATCGCCTTAAAAAATAAAAAGAAGGAGCGTTTTTCGCTCCTTCCTTACTTTTTAAGTTTTGTCACTATATAAAGTCAAGACTTTGTGCAATCTTAAACGAGATTTGCTTGTAGTCAAGCTGAAAGTCGATTATGATTAAACTAACATGGATTTACGTTAAGGAGTATGAGTATGG
>SKFS01000002.1 GCA_007117885.1 Candidatus Izemoplasma sp. | reverse complement strand
CTAGAAAGACTTTAGGTGAAAGAGTCATGTCAAAAACGATTCTGATGTGTGTCAATCATGATGTTGTCATCTATAATTTTCGTAAAGAGTTGGTCGAAGCTCTTATCGAACAGGGGTATGACGTTGTGATTGTTTGCCCACCCGGTGAACGCCTGAAGCCTCTAGAAAGAATGGGAGCTAAAATCCATCCTGTTGAATTAGTTAGAAAATCTTTAAATCCAATAAAAGACTTTAAGCTTTACATGTTATACATCAAGATTTTAAAACACTACAGCCCACTCATTGTCCTGACCTATACCATTAAACCTAACGTATACGCTTCTCTTGCGTCCAAACGACAAAAGGTACCTTATATTCCAAATATTACTGGCTTAGGTAAAGCATTTGAAAATAAAGGGATGATTCAGTGGATAACAAAAAGACTCTACAAAACAGCATTTAGCAAATCAAAAATCATTTTTGTGCAAAATCAACGTGATCTCAAAGTCATTCAAGGATTATTACCCCGCCAGAATATAGCTCAACTCCCAGGTTCTGGAGTTAATTTAGAGGAGTATGCTCACTCAGAATACCCATCCAGTGAAATCATAAAGTTTGGTTTCATAGCTAGGATCATGAAGGCCAAAGGGATTGAAGAGTATATAAAAGCAGGCCAAATAGTAAAAAAAACGTATCCGAATGTAGAGTTTCATGTGGCGGGTTTCATTGATGAAAACTACGAGAGATTGATTGAATCGGCAGTCAAAAGCAATATAATAATCTATCATGGATTACTAGACTCAATATATCAACTAATGGCTGCTATGCATGCAATCGTTTTACCTTCCTATCACGAAGGACTATCCAATGTGTTATTAGAAGCAGCGGCCACAGGAAGGCCCATCATAGCCTCCAAAGTTCCAGGTTGTGAAGAGACTTTTGTGGAGGGTCTTAGTGGTTATGGAGTTGAGCCTAAGAATTTGGAAAGTTTAGTGAATGTCTTAGAGAAGTTTATTCAACTTGATTCAACAGCAAAACGGCAGATGGGTTTAGAAGGCCGTAAATTAGTCGAAGCTCATTTTAATCGTGAGCTTGTAGTCAAAACATATTTAAAATTCATCCAAGAAAATGAGGCATAGCGCTATGAGTTTATATCAAGATATTGTAAACAAACAAAAAACGATTTCGATTGTGGGTTTAGGGTATGTCGGTTTACCGATTGCCGTAGCTTTCGCAAAAAAAGCCAATGTGATTGGCTTTGATATCAGTGATAAAAAAATCGCCCAGTATAAACAAGGGATTGACCCCACCAAAGAAGTAGGCGATGAAGCCGTTAAAAATACCACCGTGGTGTTTACCGCTAATGAAGAAGATCTAAAAAAAGCTCAGTTTCATATCGTCGCTGTACCAACACCGGTGGGAGAAGATAAAACGCCCGATTTAACACCAGTGATTAGCGCCACCAAAACGGTTGCTCGTAATTTAACCAAAGGCTCTTATGTCGTCTTCGAATCCACGGTGTATCCAGGGGTTACCGAGGACGTCTGTATTCCTTTACTTGAAGAAGGTTCAGGCTTACAAGCAGGCATTGATTTTAAAGTTGGCTACTCCCCCGAACGCATTAATCCAGGCGATCAAGTCCACCGCTTAGAAACGATTGTCAAAGTTGTTTCTGGGATGGATGAAGAATCACTGGATGCGATTGCTAAGGTCTATGAGATGGTGGTGGATGCGGGTGTTTATAAAGCCGCAACCATTAAAGTCGCAGAAGCTGCAAAAGTCATCGAAAATGCGCAACGTGACATCAACATCGCTTTTATGAACGAACTTTCGATTATTTTTAATCGTTTAGACATAGATACGATCGATGTCTTAAAGGCTGCAGGAACTAAATGGAACTTCTTACCCTTCAGACCAGGTTTAGTCGGAGGACACTGTATTGGTGTAGACCCATACTATTTAACCTATAAAGCAGCACAAGTTGGTTATACGTCTAAGATAATTCTATCTGGCCGACAAATCAACGATGATATGGGGGCCTATGTGGTCGCACAGTTAATCAAAGCAATGGTCAAACATCAAGTGAATATGAAGGAAGCACGTGTTGGGATCATGGGCTTCACATTTAAAGAAAATTGTCCAGATACTCGAAACACACGGGTCATTGATATGGTGTTAGAACTCAAAGACTACGGCATTACCCCAATCATTGTTGATCCAGTTGCCGATCAAGAAGAAGCACTAGAAGAATATGGTTTAACGTTTGCTAAAAAAGAAGATCTTCTAGATTTAGATGCGCTTATCGTTGCGGTCGCTCATGAAGAGTTCAATGCATGGAAAGAAGAGATCCCAACATTCTTCAAGAGTGATGCTGATGCACCGATCATCTTTGATTTAAAAGCACTTTATGAACGTCAAGACTTTAAGGCTAATGTCACCTATTGGCGGTTATAGTATGGAAGCTAAAGAACTATTTAAAATGCAAACACGCTTTTTAGTGACTGGTTGTGCCGGTTTCATTGGATCTCATCTTGTCGAGGCACTGTTAGAAGCTGACCATATCGTGATGGGATTAGATGACTTATCAAATGGGTTTGAAGAAAACATTAAGCCATTTTTTAGTCATCCTAATTTCACCTTTACCAAAGGGGATATTAGGGACTATGACCTATGCTTAAGTGTCACTAAAAACATTGATTATGTGTTACATCAAGCTGCTTGGGGTAGTGTACCTAGAAGCATCGAGATGCCAAGACTCTATGAAGAAATAAACGTTCAAGGGACGCTAAACATCTTTGAATCAAGTCGTCATAACAACGTGAAAAGAGTTGTTTACGCGTCAAGTTCCTCAGTCTATGGTGACTCACCTATTTTGCCTAAAAAAGAAGGGCAAGAAGGCTTTGTGTTATCGCCTTATGCTTTGACTAAAAAGATGAACGAAGCCTACGGGAAACTCTACACGACACTTTATGACTTAGAGACGATTGGCCTAAGATATTTTAATGTTTTTGGACCAAGACAAAACCCAAACGGTACTTATGCCGCAGTAATCCCGAAATTCACGCATCTTATTTTAAAAGATGAAGCGCCAACCATTTTCGGTGATGGCACACAAAGCCGTGATTTCACTTACATCAAAAACGTCATTCAAGCGAACCTTAAAGCCTGTAGCGCACCTAAGGAAAGCACAGGGAAAGCGTATAACATAGCCTATGGTGATAGTATTGTTTTAACACGTGTGTTTGACGTCATTCAAGAAGCGTTAAATAAACCACACTTAAAAGCCATCTACACTAAACCACGTCAAGGCGATATTAAACACTCACATGCGGATTTAAGTGAAGCAAACCATTACTTAGATTATCGACCTACGTATAGTTTTGATGAAGGTATTAGAGATTATCTAAGAAATATTAAGAAGGCTTAAGACGTTTTTCAGCACTTTATTATACTAGCTATAGAAGGATGATTTCATGTGTGGGATTAATGGAATTGTTACATGTAACTCACAGAGAAATATAAGTGAGATCATTAGTCAAATGAACCAAATGATCGTTCATAGAGGTCCAGATGATGAAGGGTTTTTTGTAGATCAAGGTGTCGGTTTATCTATGCGACGGTTATCCATCATTGATCTTACAACGGGTCAGCAGCCGATGACTAGTTTGGACGGAACAAAGATTATTGTTTTTAATGGTGAAATATATAATTTTAAGTCTTTAAAAGAAAACTTACAGCACGATGGAGCGAGTTTTAACACAACATCTGATACTGAAGTCATCTTAAAAGCTTATGAGATGTATGGTGATCAGTGTGTTGATTTTCTTCACGGAATGTTCTCTTTTGCGATTTATGATAAAACAAAAGATCGTTTGTTTTTAGCTCGTGATCGGTCTGGTGAAAAACCCTTATATTATCTTATTAATGATGAAGGTTTTTTGTTTGCTTCTGAACTAAAAAGTATAGAATCGGTATGGCAATCAAAACTGACTATTGATCGCATCGCGCTTCATCAATACTTACATTATACTTATATTCCATCACCCAGAAGCATTTATGAGGAAGTAAAAAAGCTGCCAGCTGGGCATGTGGCAATTTATGAACGTTCAAAGTTAAGTATTAAACGATATTATCATTATTATCCTAATAATCCATATTCTTCCTATGAAGAAGCTAAAAAAGATTTAAAGAAAGCTCTAAACGAAGCTGTTCATGAATGCCTTACCTCAGATGTCCCAATTGGGACATTTCTTAGTGGAGGCTTTGATTCGACGATCATCACCGCAATCGCAAGTCAGCAGGCATCTGAACCCCTTACTGCGTTTACATTGGGACACCATTTGAAATCATATGACGAAAGTCAACTCGCCGCAGTCACTGCAAAAAAATATGGTGTAAATCATCACATAAAATTTTTAGATGAAACCATGTTTATTGAGGCGAGGGAAGCGTTGCTAAAAAACATGGATGAACCATTTGGTGATGCATCACTTATCGCAACTTATGTAATATCAATGATTGCTAAAGAACAAGGGATAAAGACAGTTTTGACAGGAGATGCGGGTGATGAACTCTTCGCGGGCTATAATAAGTATTTAATTCATCACTATGCGTCTTGGCTTAGACGCATGCCAAAATCTTTTTTGAAGGCACTTGATTTTTTAGTTAAAAGGCTTAATGCTCAATCGAAACTCCGTACTAAAATTGAAAAAGTACGGAAATTTATGCCTTTAAGTCAAGAACAACGACACTTCAGTCTTATGGCAATGGGTTTTGAAAAAGATCAATTACAGAAACTTCTAAAAGAAGAGGTATATGACCCATCATTTAATGACGATTTAATTGCCATATATCGACAGTTTAGTGAAACTGACCCCTTAAACCAATCACTCATAACAGATTTTAATATTGTTTTAGAAGGAGATATGTTAGCCAAGGTTGACCGAGCTAGTATGCTTGCGTCTATTGAGACAAGAACACCCCTATTGCATCCCAAGGTACTAGATGTAGTGGCTAATATTCCAAGTCACTTCAAAATACAAGGAAAAAATCGTAAGGTTATACTCAAAGATACCTTTTCAGAGCTTGTTCCTGAGGCATTAAAAAAAGCGCCTAAAAAAGGATTTGAAATTCCAATTGCTGAGTGGATCAAGCAGGGGAAACTTGAAGGTATTGAGAACTATATTTCTTCGTCTTTTTTAGATAAGCAGGGACTATTTCACGCATCAACGATTCAACTGATGTATCAAAGCCATCTTAAAGGCAAATCGAACCATGCTTTTAAACTATGGACTTTTTATATTTTTCAGCGATGGTATGAGTCGAAAGGTTATTGAGGTGAGTAATTATGAGTGAATCCAAACTAGTCATTGCTCATGTATTCTCAGTGATGGACCAGGGTGGAGCAGAAACCCGTACGATGGATGTGTTTCGACACATAAATCACTCGAAGTATCATTTTATTTTTTTAGTTCATGATACTAAGGTGGGGTACTATGATGAAGAAATTAAAGCACTTGGTGGCCGAATTGTTCAAATAAGACCTTTTAGTATTAAAACGTTTATACCCTTTATGAAATCATTACATACTTTTTTTAAGGATTATCATGTTGATGTGTTGCATAATCATATAACGAATTATGGCGTGTTTCATCATTTAGCTGCAAGAAAATATGATGTTCGCATACGCATTTCGCACATGAGAAGTGAGCAATATGGTTTTGGACTCACTGGAATTATAAGGCGCTTTCTAGCAATGCCAATTAAATATACAGCGACTCACCGATTAGCGGTTTCTTCTAAGGCTGGAAAAAAACTTTATAAACGCAAACCATTCATGGTTATGCCTAACGCAATTGATGTTAAGAGATTTCGATATCAATCAGATTTAAGAATGAATTTTTCTGAGCTATATCACTTAAAAAATAAAATTGTTTGGGGCCATGTGGGTAGATTTTTTAAAGAAAAGAATCATATTTATCTAATCAATCTTTTCGATGAATACCATAAAGAGCATTCAGACAGTAAACTATTGCTTATTGGGAAAGGCCCCTTAAAGACGAAGACACAAGCCTATGTCCAAAGCATCGGTTTAGAAAATGATGTTATCTTTCTTCCCTCTCAACCGAACATACACCAGTTTCTATGCACGATTGACATTCTGGTCTTCCCTTCAATATTTGAAGGATTGCCTGGTGTCGTGGTAGAAGCGCAAGCGGCTTCAACCCCATGTATCATATCAGATAATATTACGTCAGAAGTCATCTTTTCAAACTTTGTTAAAAAGGTTCCACTAAACGATAAAAAGAGCTGGTTGATCGCTATTCAAGAGTTACTAAAGTTACGCAACCATCGTGAATCATTAGTTTTTGACGCTACAAAATTTGACATTCGTCATCAAATATCAAAATATGAAGACCTTTATGATGAAAGTAGTAAACAATCTTTAACAGAGGAAGCATAAGACACAGCGCAAAAAGACTAATTAAAAACATCACAAGGAGAAAACAATCATGTGTGGAATCTGCGGCTATATGAGTCATCAAAAATATAATGATATAATGCTGTATGAGATGGCCAAAAGTATGCAACATCGAGGGCCAGACGCTGAAGGAATTGCACTATTTAACCATCAGTCAACATATGTTGGATTGGTGCATCGTCGACTGTCGATTCTTGACTTAGATGAACGGTCTCATCAGCCTATGAAAAATAACGATGACACGATTACTGTTGTTTACAATGGTGAGATTTATAATTTCAAAGATATAAAGAGTAATCTTGAAAGTGAATACGAGTTCAACACAACTTCTGATACAGAGGTAATCGTGGCAGCCTATCAAGTTTATGGGATTGAATTTGTTAAAAAGATGATTGGGATTTTTTCAATTGCTATTTATGATCACACCATGGGGAAACTATTCTTAATAAGAGATCGCCATGGAGTTAAGCCTCTTTACTATTACCATAATCATCATGAATGTGTGTTTGCTTCAGAGCTTCGACCAATTATGAATTTTGATGGTTTTAACCCTATCATCGATAAAGAAGCCGTTCAAGTTATGCTTGCAATGAAATACATTCCAGCACCTAAAACAATCTTCATGGATGTTTTTAAAGTTAAACCAGGCAGTGTGCTAACATTTCATGAAGGAAAGTTAGTTAATGAGTGGATATATTGGGATAGTGCTGAGGAATTCGTCAAAACAAAAAAACAGAAACAACAACCAGAAGACTATTTACATGTTTTAGATAAAGCTGTCTCAGGAAACTTAATAAGTGATGTAGGTGTAGCCACTTTTTTGAGTGGTGGAATCGATTCATCCCTTGTGAGCGCATTAGCTCATAAACATAAGCAAAACATTATGTCTTATACCATTGGTTTTGAAGAAAAAGAATATGATGAATCCCCCTACGCTAAAGAAGTTGCTAAAGCTTTAAGCATTAATAATAAAACGTTTATATTAAACTATGATCACATGGTAGAAGTTGCATTAAAACTTCCTGAAATCTACGATGAACCTTTTGGTGATAGTTCTCAAATTCCAACATACCTTATCTCCAAAGCAGTAGCTGATGATGGTGTCAAGGTGGTGCTGTCGGGCGATGGCGGCGATGAGTTCTTTTACGGGTATAACTTTTATGATTCAGCTGAAAAGCGTCAAAAAAAGTATCGTTTATTGCATCCAATCGCGAAAGTGTATCATAAACTAAACCACTGGCATAATTATAGACTTCCAGGTTATGGCGCTTATCTTATGAGTGATTTAACATCTTATTATTATGGCTTGTATTCTGGGTTTAGTGGGTATTATGCCTACCGTGCAATGAGGCAGAAAAAGTTACCCTCTTTCTTTAAACAAAGTTTTGCTTTTTTGAATGATCTTTCATCCTTGGATCCTAGAGAAATCAATAGTTTGTTTGGTCAAAAAATCTATATGATTGATGATATTGCAGTCAAAGTTGATCGTGCCAGCATGGCGAATGGATTAGAATCAAGAGTTCCATTGTTAGATCATCCAGTTTCTTTAAAAGCCTATGAAGCTACAGTAAATGAGCACATGAAAAATAAAGAGAAAAAATACATTTTAAAAGTAGTCCTTGAAATGTTTGTTCCAAAAGCGCTTTTTAACAGAAAAAAACAAGGTTTTGCTGTACCCCTCATAAAACTTCTGAATGAACCTAAAATAAAAGAGAAAATCTTTGCGTTTTCCCAGAAGGACAGACTCAACCAGCAGAATCTATTTAACTATAAGATGGTACAGAAAATTTTAAAGAAGTTCTATCGATACCATGATAAGAATACGACAAATTTTGTTTGGAACTATTTTGTGTTTCAACTCTGGTTGACACGTACGTGAAGGGAGATAATTAATATGATGTATATAAAGAAATTCAAGCCCATAATTGATAGAATAATTGGTGGCCTTCTCAGGGTAGAATGTGATATAAAATGAACTTTGTTATACATCGCATGGGCTTTGGAGGTGCTGAAAGAGTCTGTAATGAGCTGATGAGTTATTATGCAAAACATAACGTAAACGTTACACTCCATCTATACGACATGGACAGCTTAGAACTTCTATCTTATCATGACAATATTAATGTAAAAAAGTATACAACAATACGCCGTTTGGCTAAAGCACTCAAAGGTCAATCTGTTATCATCTTTAACTATCCTCAAGGTATCAAAGGCATCATTCTAAGTCGTCTTTTTCGTTATCACACAACCTACGTTATGCGTCACGCGACGTTTTTGTATCGCTTGGAATCACCAGATAGAAATCAACCTTTAAATAAGCGGATTTTATTGCTGCTATACTATAATTTCTATTTACGTTTTATCAAACTATACGAAAAACACATTGTGTTAAATGAGACAATGAAAAGAAACCTAGTTCGCCGCTTTAAAATCAAAGAAGAAAAAATAAGTGTCATCCCTAATCCTATCAATCAAACATTTTTAGAAGCGCAACCACTCAAACCTACGGTGCCTAACATTCTTTATGTGGGTCGCTTGTTAAAATCAAAGGGATTACTTGATCTTTTAGCCATCAGAAAAGAGTTGCCGAGTCATTGGAAACTTACCATTATCGGAAACGGCCATCTTAAAATTGATGTTTTAAAAGCACAAAAAACAAGCATTGGTCCAGAAATCATCTATCATGAAGCAACTGCTGATATTTTAGACTTTTATAAAAATGCAAGTTGTGTGGTGCTGCCTTCGTATAGAGAAGGGTCACCTAATGTTTTATTAGAAGCCATTGCTGTTGGAAAACCAGTGGTTGCCTATGACTGTTTATCTGGGCCTAAGGACATTATCGTACCTAATGTGAATGGTCTATTAGTGCCATTGGGAGATAAACAGATTTTAAAAGAATCTTTAGTAAACGCAGTCGAAAAAAACTGGTCAGAATTTGAGATAAAAAATACTGTACAAAGTCATCGCATACATCTAATTGCTGAGAAGTATCTTGGTGTTTTGAAGTCTTAATAAATCAGTAGTTTCTTTGAGTAAAAATATGTAGGGTGAATATTGTTAAAGGTGGGGATTCGATTGAAGACTAAATTTTCAATATTTGGAAGTAGTGCGCAGTTTCATCGCTACCCCCTTGAAGATGTATTAAAAGATGACAATGTTGATTACATCGATTCTTTATTAAACTCGAAAAGCTTCACACATCGTCTTGTTGGGCGATTGATTCGTGAGAAGCAGTTCTATAGACTAGCAAAATGGTTGCTAAAACTGTTTGTTTACCCAAAGACTAAAAAAATGCTCTTATCAGTCGATAGATTTCAACAAGTGTTCATATACTATCCCCAACATTTTTACTTGATTGAGTATGGATTTATCGATTATGTTAAGAGACATAGTATGGATGTTAAGCATGTCGTTTATTTTAGCGATGTAAGACTATTTTTGAAAGACAAGATAAAAATCTTGGAGCACTATAACACGATTGTGGACGCCTATTATATTTATGACAAAGCATTATCGGTACAATATGGCATTGAGTATCAGCCATTGTTTTTTTCTTCATTAGAAGCTATTAAGTACGATGATGTTCATTATGATGTCGTTTATATAGGAAGAGCCAAAGATAACCTAAGTTTGATCCATGAGATTTATCGCTACTTTAAAACGAGTGGAATATCGGTCTATTTCTATCTTGTTGGAGAAATTGAAGATGCGATGAAAATTCAATCAAATGACATTGTTTACGGCGATGGAATAAATTATGATCAATATTTGAAAAAGCTGAGCTTTAGTCGATGTATTCTTGAGGTGGGAAGAACTGAGAAACGCATTTCGACTCTCAGAGTGTTCGAAAGTCTACAACTTAATAAAAGACTCATAACTAACGTCGATCATATAGCTAATCAACCTTATTACGATGAGAAGCGCATGCGACTTTTCCATCAAGCGGAAGACATAGACATTGATTTTGTTCGATCTAACGAGCCACTAAAACCAATCAAAGAGAGTCACTTGTATTCTCCAAGGCATTTTTTAAAGGCGATTGAAACTAAATTGTTTAAACAATAAGTAAATAATAGGAGGAATTATGAAAGGGATTATTTTAGCAGGAGGCTCTGGAACACGGTTGTATCCATTAACGATGATTACAAGTAAACAGTTACTACCGGTATACGATAAGCCTATGATTTATTATCCACTATCAACATTAATGTTAGCCGGAATTAGGGAGATTTTGATTATTTCGACCCCACAAGATTTACCGAACTTCAAGCATCTACTGGGAGATGGTTCTTCATTAGGGGTTAAATTATCTTATGCTGAACAACCATCACCAGACGGTTTAGCGCAAGCGTTTATCATCGGTGAATCCTTCATTGGAGACGATGATGTCGCGATGATTTTAGGCGATAATATTTATTATGGAAATGGTTTTACAGGCTTACTCAAAGATGCAAAATCAAAAGCTAAAAATGGAAAAGCCACCATTTTTGGGTATTACGTGGATGACCCTCAAAGGTTTGGTATAGTGGAGTTCGATAATCAAGGTAAGGTGTTGTCGGTTGAGGAAAAACCTGAAGAGCCCAAATCTAATTACTGCATTACGGGACTTTATTTTTACGATAAGCGTGTGGTTGATTTTGCTAAAAAAGTGAAACCTTCAAAACGGGGCGAGTTAGAGATTACATCAATCAATCAAATGTATCTTGAAGATGATTCGCTAGAAGTGAACCTATTGGGACGAGGGTTTGCTTGGCTTGACACTGGCACGATGGATAGTTTAGTTTCAGCTTCAACATTTGTACAGACTTTAGAAAAACGTCAAAACATGAAGATATCCGCACCAGAAGAAATTGCATATATCAATCAGTGGATTTCAAAGGATGTTTTACTAAATTCTGCACATCGATATGGGAAATCTCCATATGGAGAGCATCTAAAAAAAGTGGCTGACGGTAAAGTTCATTATTAAGGGGGCCTTATGAAACTTATAAACACACCCATATTAGATCTTTGGGTTATTGAACCAGCGGTCTTTTCAGATGACCGTGGTTGGTTTATGGAATCATATTCTGAAAAGCGTTTGAAAGACCAAGGTATAGAGTATACATTTGTTCAAGATAATCATTCGCTATCAATGCTTAAAGGAACCTTGCGAGGACTTCATTATCAAGCTTTTCCGCATGCTCAAACTAAACTTGTACGTTGCACAAAAGGGGCCATTTACGATGTTGTGATTGATTTGCGTCCCTACTCAAAAACGTATTTAAAATGGTTCGGAATTACACTCAACTCGGCGAACAAAAAACAACTTCTAATACCGAAAGGCTTTGCACATGGTTTTTTAGCGTTAGAAGATGATACTGAAGTGCAATATAAAGTCGATGAAATATATCATGCACCTTCAGATGGTAGTATTCTTTGGAATGACCCAAGCTTTAATATTGACTGGCCAATCCAATCCCCTAT
>SKFS01000072.1 GCA_007117885.1 Candidatus Izemoplasma sp. | reverse complement strand
TACGGGCTTGTCTATTTAGAAGCCATGTTATCGAGCTGCATCGTTATCGCTTCAAAAGGCGGCGGTATGGATGGCATCATAGATCATGGTCATAATGGGTATTTATGTGAACAAGGAAGTATCAATGACCTGAAGGTATTAATAAATCACATCATCAATCTGGATGAAAAATCCAAAATAGCTATGATTAATAAATCTTACAGCACCGTTCTCAACTATTCCGATACTAAAGTAGCCAATAAATACTTAAATCATATTAATAGCTTTTAAATCTATTGATTATAATCAATAGATTTAGATTTGAGGTATTATCATGTCTAACCTATCTATCATCATTCCACATTATAATAGTCCTGTAAAACTAAAGCGTCTATTGAAGTCGATCCCCTCTACTGAGGGTATTGAGGTCATTGTTGTTGATGATAGAAGTAACAAGGACCTAGCTATCTATAATCGCATCAAAAAGGATTATCAAGATAAAGATTGGCTTTTTTTAGAGAATTATTCTGTAAACAAAGGGGCAGGTGCTTGTCGAAATATTGGTTTAAAACAGGCTAAGGGAAGATGGGTTTTGTTTGCCGATGCTGATGATTATTTCACGGACAGCTTTCACCATAAGATTAGTACATACTTTAATAGCGATTTACATGTAGTCTTCTTTTGTTCAACAAGTTGGGATGACTTTAAGGATCATGTGAGTGATCGGCACAAACAATACAATGATTTGATTCATCGCTATAATCCTGATTTTGAAGAGAGTGTTCTTTCCTTGAAATATCGCTTTATGGTACCGTGGTCAAAACTAATTAAACGCGATTTTATAACACAGAACGCTATACATTTTGACGAAGTGATTGCTTCAAATGACAATATGTTTTCAATTAAAGTAGCCTATCACATAGAAAAATATGTTGTATCCAGAGAAGTTATCTATTGTGTTACAAAAGATTCAGGAACGTTGACACAAAACATTTCAAGGGAAGTGTTTAGAACTAGATTATCAGTTTTTATTGATCGTGTTATTTTCTTAAGAGAGCACTTGAATAAAAAGCAATTCAAGTATTTGAATCACAACGGAACAGCCTTTCTACTCAATGTAATTAAGTTTCGTTTAGGGATTAAGGAGTTCATGAGAACAGTACGATTACTTAGGGTGGGAAGGGTTAAACTGATTGATTCGAGATTTTATAACCCATGGTTCACGATTAAGAAATTTCATGTTTATTATCAATATCAAAAAACAGATAAAGATTATAAAACTAAATGAGGTAGGGGAAAGATGAATATATTAATCACAGGTTCGTCTGGCTTTATTGGTTTTCATATGGCTAAGCGACTTCTAGAAAAAAACGTAAAGGTTGTTGGAATAGATAATCATAATGACTATTATGACCCAAAGTTAAAAGAAGCAAGACTAATGCAGTTGAAGCAATATTCAAATTTCTCGTTTCACAAGATAGACATCGTAGATAAACCACGTTTAAATAGTCTGTTTAAAAATGAAAACTTTGATTACGTCATTCATTTGGCCGCTCAAGCTGGAGTGCGATACTCAATCGATAATCCGGACGCTTATACGCAATCTAACCTTGTTGGCTTCATGAACATCCTAGAAGCTTGTCGTCGTTTCCCTGTTAAGCATTTATTGTATGCTTCTTCAAGTTCGGTATATGGCGGAAATACGAAGGTACCGTTTTCAGTTAAAGATAATGTTGATCATCCTGTAAGTTTATATGCCGCCACAAAAAAGGCAAACGAGTTGCTTGCACATAGCTACGCGCATTTATATCAAATACCGATGACTGGGCTAAGGTTCTTTACAGTTTATGGGCCATATGGCAGACCTGACATGGCATACTATAGTTTTACTCAAGCCATCATCAATCAAACTCCTATCCAGGTCTTTAATCACGGGAATCTAGAAAGAGATTTTACATACATTGATGACATCATTGAAAGTATTGAACGTTTAATACCTTTAGCGCCAACAGACAACCTAGAGGCACCTCATCAAGTGTTTAATATTGGAAACAATCACCCAGTATCTTTGATGGTATTTATTGAGACATTAGAACAGTGTTTAGGTAAAAAAGCTATCAAAAACTATGTGGATATGCAACAAGGCGATGTCTTGAAAACATGGGCAGACATTGAAGAGTTATACAAAAAAGTTAATTTTAAACCAAACATAGAACTAAAAGAAGGTTTAGAAAAATTTGTAAATTGGTATAAAATATACTACAAGGAAGAAGAGGGGGTTTAAATGAAGATTACGATTGTAGGAACTGGCTATGTAGGGTTGGCAAATGCAGTGTTGCTAGCGCAAAACCATAACGTTATAGCGTTAGATATCAATCAAGAGAAAGTTGATCTAATAAACCAAAAGGTTTCACCAATTGTTGATAAAGAAATCAGTGAATACTTAAATACTAAAGAGCTAAATTTACTAGCTACAACCAACAGAGAAGAGGCTTATAAAGATGCCGATTATATTGTTGTTGCAACGCCCACTAACTATGATGAAAAACTCAACTATTTCGATACATCGACAGTAGAAAATACATTTGAAGATATTAAACATTTTAATCCAAGCGCAACAGTGATTATAAAGTCGACCGTTCCAGTAGGTTTTACCAAAGAAATGCAGATGAAATATTCTACATTAAACATTGTTTTCTCTCCTGAGTTCTTGCGAGAAGGTAAAGCCTTGTACGATAATCTTTATCCGTCAAGAATCGTCATGGGAAGCACTAGTGAAGAAGCTAAAAACTTTGCTTCTTTACTAGTGGAAGGGGCTCTTAAAAAAGATATCGCTGTCGTTTATACTGGACCTACTGAGGCAGAGGCTATCAAACTCTTCGCTAACACATACTTAGCATTAAGAGTCGCGTTTTTTAATGAGCTTGACTCCTATTCAGAAGCACGAGAGCTTAATACTAAAGAGATCATTGAAGGTGTTGGCTTAGATCCACGGATTGGAACCCATTATAATAATCCATCTTTTGGTTATGGAGGTTACTGCTTACCTAAAGATACAAAACAACTTTTAGCTAACTATCAAGATATTCCTCAAAATCTTATGAGTGCTGTGGTAGATGCGAATCGCACGCGTAAAGATCACATTGCTGAAATGATTTTAAGAAGAAAGCCAAAGACCGTTGGCATCTATCGATTGACAATGAAAACAGATTCAGATAATTTCCGCCAATCAGCTATTCAAGGCATCATGAAAAGACTTAAAG
>SKFS01000131.1 GCA_007117885.1 Candidatus Izemoplasma sp. | reverse complement strand
GCAAAAATACAAGCAAGATTTAACTTGCTTGTAGGGTCTAAAATGCGCACATACCATCCTTCAAAATAATCGTTATCTTTTTTACCACGATGGGAAAAGCGATGAATGATTTCATTAATCATGGTACTCAGCTTCTTTCTGATTGATTTCTTCGGGTGCGGTATACTCTCTTATCTCAGCCGTGACATTCGCTTGATTATTCTTACGGGTAAGACGCTTTATCATTGCATAGGCAAATAAGATATCGAAGTAAACAATGTAAACAGGCATTAAAAAGTAATTCAAAATATGGTGTTGCAAAAAGGGCATATAGACTAAATAAATAAGTAAATGCGCTAGCAGATAAAGAAGCACCGCTAAAACACCAAAATCAATAACAAACAAAACATAAAAAGTATGCAGTGCAATCATCAATAAAGGCATAATTGAAAGGCCCTTTAAACGCTCTGCCTTTACGATGCTATTCGAGTAAAACTTCAGACTGTCTTTATAGTTATCAAACTCAACAACTTGTTCAATACTCTCCGCATGATTGACATGAATCACAGAGATGTTTTTCTTAAATATATCCTCTTCAAAATCGGCTAATCGCGTATACTCTTTAACATCGCAACCTGCCAATTGATAGGTGTTCTTTTTAATTGCAAAAAAGCTAAAGTTTACATCGTTGCGGTCGTAGTTCATATCATTTAGCAAGTCAAAGTAAATGCTATGCCCTTCCTTAAAAGCTTTTCTCATCCGGGTCGGTTTTACTGTAAAAAGTTGGTGCTCAACTAAATTGTTCGCCATAAAATCAATCGTTTTAAAGTTTTTTATACATGTCATGGCATCCATGTACAATAAGAACGATTCTGTCGCTTCTTGACAGCCAAAAGAATAAGCTCGCGATAACACTTCAACGCGCTTTTCCATCGACAGTGGATCGGCATCCAACCAAAGCGATTTAAATGTCAAATTTGGATAGCTATCCGGATCGACAGCCCCGTTAATATTGACGAAAATCCATTGATGCTGAGAGTGTTTAGCATATTCAAAAAGACGTTCTAAACTTTCGCGATAGTACCGTACCGCAACGACAATCGAAAACTGGTGATTGTTTTTATAATATAACATTTCAAATCGACGATTACGAAAATATTGTTCTGCCAACACGGCAACCACAAGTATAAAACCAATAATAACTAGTACCATAGTCCCACCCCTATAGTAATAATTATACATGATTGCAAAAAAAAGCGCAATCAAACGATTGCGCAAATAAAAGCTTAATGAACGGTTTGGTCTTGATATTGCAGCTCATACAAATGGTAATAATGGCCTTTCTTTTTAAGCAGTGTTTGATGATTGCCTTTTTCGAGGATTTTTCCATTTTGCAAAACAATGATTTGATCGACATGTTGAATCGTTGAAAGGCGATGAGCAACAATAAGCATCGTCCCGATATTCATCATTTTCTTCAATGATTCTTGAATCAGTTGTTCTGTTTCAGTATCGATGTTTGAGGTCGCTTCATCAAGAATCATTATTCTTGGCTTATGCACTAGTGTGCGGGCGAAAGAAATAAGTTGTCGTTGTCCTGCAGAATAGTTGTTGCCACGTTCCCGGACACGCTCATGATACTGTTCAGGAAGCTTTTCAATAAAGCGATGGGCATTCACATAATGGCAAGCTTCCACCATTTCATCATCAGTAATCCCTTCACTACGCAATTTAATATTAGAAGCAATCGTGCCACTAAACATAAAGACGTCTTGAAGCATCTGACCGACAAATGATCGTAAACTCGCGATTTTAATTGTTTTAATATCAATGCCATCAAGCAAGATTTGACCTTTTTGAATATCGAAGTTGCGTACGAGTAAAGACAGAATCGTTGTTTTACCCGCGCCTGTTGCACCCACAAGTGCAACACTCTCTTTTGCTTTGACTTTAAAACTAACATCCTTTAAGACCCATTCATCCTCAATGTAAGAAAACCAAACATTACGAAACTCAATTTCACCTTTAATGTCATCAAGTTCAATCGCATCCGGAGCATCGTTCACTTTTGCATGTGAGTCTAAAATCGCAAAGATTCTTTCACTCGACGCAAACGCCGATTGAAGAATGTTAAACTGTTCTGCTAATTGCTGAATTGGTTCAAAGAAACGTCCTAGATAACTATGAAAAGCAATGAGTGTTCCAACCGTAATTACTCCGGCTAAAACACTTTGACCTCCAAAGTAAAAAATGATAATCGTGGCAATCATATAAAGCATATACATCGTAGGACGATACACAGCAAAAATTAAGAGCTCACGCATGAAACTTTTTTTCAAACGGGTATTTTGTGCATCGAACGCTTTATATTTTTCCTCTTCTTGGTTAAAAATCTGAACAATTTTCATTCCTGATAGATGCTCTGCGACAAAACCATTCAATCGTGACATGTTTGTTCTTACCGTGCGGTAGGCTTTTCGTGAAAACCGTCTAAAAACAAAAGAGAAAATAACGATAAAAGGAACAACAATCATGACGAGTAACGTTAACTCACGATTGAGTATAAACATCGCTGTTAAAATTCCTACAAGCATAAATAAGTTTCTAAACACAGAAACAATCACACTCGTATACATTTCATTTAATGTGTTCGTGTCATTGGTTACACGCGTCACAAGTTTACCCGTAGGAACTTGATTGAAATAATTAATGTCTTGATATTCTAAATGGGTAAAAATCTCGCGGCGAATATTATAAATAATACTCTGGCCTGTTTTTTGTAAAATCATAGTTTGGAAATAATTAAACAAAGCACTCATCGCAATCGCAAAGCCAAAAATGCTTAAATAGATAATCAACTGTCTCACATCAATTGATTCCCCAGCAATCACGTCAATGGTGCGGCCGATGATAAAGGGTTCTAATAAGGCAAACCCAACCGACACAAGCATTAAGCCTAAAGTGAGTGCTAAAGCCCACAAATAAGGTCGAGCATAGGTAAGCAATCGTTTTATAATCTCAATATCTTTGTATTCATTCAAACGCTTATCCGTATCGATATCAAACATTTACCCCACCTCCACTTCATCGGCAAGTTTTTGTCTACGAACTAAATCTTTATACAATTCACATCGTGCTTCTAACGTTTCGTGGTTACCCACATCAAGAACTTTTCCTTCATCAATAACGATAATTTTATCCGCGTTTTTGACGGTAGAAATACGATGAGCAATCATGATCGTTGTTTTCCCTTTACGAATCTTCTTAAGGTT
>SKFS01000076.1 GCA_007117885.1 Candidatus Izemoplasma sp. | reverse complement strand
GAGTGAAGAGAAATAGTGGTTTTTCTAGACGCGGCTATTTTTCTTTTCTTTTTTTAGATTTAAGAAATATGTTATAATTAAGTAATAAAATTGAGGGTTTTAAACTATGATTGATCATTTAAACAGTGTCAATAAAACATTAAAATTTAAGAGTGTTTACAGCGATGCATTTACGACTTATGGCAAAGTGATTTCAGCCATCGATTTTACGGCCTTAATTGCGGCGATTGAAAAAACTGCGATGCCTGAGCAGGGCAATCGCTATGTCGCCCATGATGATACGTGTTACGCAAGTGTACAACAAGCCCATTTAGATGAGCTTTTTGGTGAAATGCCTGTCCAAGTCGGCTATGTCAATGGCTATAACTCAAAGCTTAATGCGCTTGAATACCATAAGTCATCTGAAGTGAATGTTGCGATCACGGATTTGGTGTTGTTATTGGGGAAAGTTCAAGCGATTGAACATAATCAGTACCACTCGAATCAGGTTGAAGCATTCTTTGTCCCCGCAGGAACGGCGATTGAAGTGTATGGTACGACACTCCATTTTGCCCCATGCAAAGTAGAGGATAGTGGTTTTAAATGCGCTGTAATTCTTCCTTTAGGCACCAATGTTGCTGATCGTAAGGGTTCGGGTGTTGGTGAAGAGTCAAAACTACTATTTAAAACGAATAAATGGTTGTTAGCGCACCCAGAACATAAAGCATTGATTGAACAAGGAGCCCATCAAGGTATTTTGGGTGAAAATATTGAAGTCTACTACAAATGATTGAGGTGCAGGATGTTTCAGTTTAGTGAATCTAAGGAAGGACTTGAAGTCTACTTCGAGAACCATTTAATTTTGAATCATCGCTTTGATGAACCCTGTTTTTATGTCGGTAAAGGCGACGAGACGATTTCTGCTTATCGTGGTAATTATGCGATTGAAGATTACATTAGTTTTAGAATGCCTTTAAGAGACTACGAGTTAGTAGATGAAGAAAGTGTTGTGTTTCATAATCATGACTACCGTTTAACCTGTAAGTTTTCGATACAAGATGAACGGCTCGTGGTTTACTTTGATATCAATAAACCGACGAATCGGTTTTGGTTGAGGCTATATGCCAATCGCATGGAAAAAGTGTATGGTTGTGGCATTCAAGCATCGTATTTCAATTTACGGGGAAAGAACTTTCCGCTTTGGACCTCAGAACCTGGTGTCGGTCGCGATAAAAGCTCTTTAACAACATTTTATGCCGACTTATATGATAAAGCTGGCGGCGATTACTATAACACGTATTACCCTGAAACCACGTTTATCTCTACCCGTAAATATTGGGTGCATGTTGATTCTTCTGCGTACGCTGATTTTAACTTTAAGCACCCGAAGTTTCATGAGCTTCATTTTTGGGATATTCCCAAAAAGATTGTCTTGGAGTATCAAAAGGATTATTTACGGTTAATCGAACGGCTTACGGATTACACAGGTCGCCCTCCGAAACTTCCTGACTTTGTTCATGATGGGATGATTCTAGGTGTTCAAGGTGGGACGAAACAAGTCTTGGAGTATTTAGCTAAAGCTGAAGAAGTCGGCGTCAAGGTCAATGGTTTATGGATTCAAGATTGGGCCGGCTACCGTTTTACGTCGTTTGGCAAAAGGCTTTATTGGAACTGGGTTTGGAACAGCGATGTGTACCCTAATCTACGTGAAACAATTGAAACCATGAAAACAAAAAACGTGCATTTCTTAACGTATATATGTCCCTTCTTACTTCAAAATGAAACGTTGTTTAATGAAGCAAAAGCCCTGAATTATTTGGTATTAAACCAAGAAGGAACGACGTATATTGAAGACTTTGGTGAGTTTTTCTGTGGCTTAGTGGATTTAACCAACCCCGAAGCCTTTAATTGGTATAAAAATGTTATTCGTAAAAACTTAATCGGTCTAGGTGTTGGCGGTTGGATGGCTGATTTTGGTGAATACTTACCGGTTGATGCGGTTCTTCATAATGGCATTGATGCGAAGTTAATGCACAATCGTTGGCCGGTGTTATGGGCACAGTGTAACTATGAGGCGGTTAAAGAAAGTGGCAAACTGGGTGAAGTTGTTTACTTCATGCGCGCCGGTGGCCATGGTTCGCAACGTTATGCAACCTCATTATGGGCAGGGGATCAAAGTGTTAACTGGGAAACCCATGATGGGATACCTTCTGTGATTCCTGCAAGCTTATCGGCAGGCATAATCGGCAATCCGTTTATTCATAGCGATATTGGCGGTTATACAAGTCTTCACGGCAATATTCGTTCCAAGGAACTTTTTGGGCGATGGGTTGAAATGAGTGTCTTTAGTGCATACATGCGCACCCATGAAGGCAATCGTCCGAGTGAGAACTTTCAGTTTTATCACGCTAAGGACACGATGACGGTGATGGCTAGAATGTCCGCATTGCGCGTGGCATTGAAACCATATATACAAGAAATTGTTTCTCAGGCAAGTGAAAAAGGCTATCCATTACAGCGACCACTTTTTATGCATTATCTAAACGATGATAGTGTCTATGACTTACAGTATGAGTACTTATTTGGTCCGGATATCTATGTTAAACCGGTGGTTAAACCGAATGTTTCAGAACAAACGGTGTATTTACCGGACGATGAATGGATTCATCTATTTACCAATGAATCGTATTCTCAAGGCACATTCACGGTAAAAGCTCCGATTGGTTATCCACCTGTCTTTTACCGTAAAAGTTCGAAGTTTGCCAAGTTGTTTGAGGACATTACTAAAAATTTCGCGTTAAAATAAGGAGTTTTGCGTATGCAAGTAGAACAAGAATCAAAAAGCTTACTAACGTTTAAGACGAAAATGGTGCCTTACTTATTTTTAGCACCGAACTTGATTATTTTCTCTATTTTCATTATTCTTCCAGCGATCATCGGAATTTATTATTCCTTTACCGATTTTGATGGTTTGCGGTCGCCTAATTGGGTCGGTTTTGAGAATTACCGAAGATTATGGGAAGATGATCGTTTTAGAGCGGCGATGTGGAACACGATTCGCTTAGTTGTTGCGACCGTGCCGATTGTTTTTATGACCTCACTGTTTATCGCCCTAATTATTATTCGGCCTTTAAAAGCAAGAGGGTTTTTCCGCGCTTCGTATTATTGGCCTGTTATGATTTCACTTATCGTTGTTGGATTTATGTGGCAATGGATTTTAAATCCTCGATTTGGGTTGTTTAACTCAGTGATCACGGGTTTAGGATTTAATGCCTCGTCGACGTTGTTAGATGCGCGTTTTGCTTGGTGGGGTGTTGTCTTTATCTTTACATGGTCGCGTGCAGGGTATTATATGATCATGTTTGTGGCAGCTTTACTCAGTGTGCCTGTTCAGCTTTATGAGGCGGCGCAAATCGATGGTGCAAGTAAGCTGCAACGCTTTTGGTATGTGACCTACCCATCGATTAAGCCAGCGAGGATTATGGTCTTTATCTTAGCGGCGATGGAAGTCTTTAAGATTTATCCGATTATTGTTACATTTACGGGTGGAGGACCCTTTAGAGCAACCCGGTTTACGGTTCAGCATATTTATGAGACAGCCTTCCAAAGTTATGAAGTGGGCTATGCGAGTGCGATGAGTGTCATTATGCTTCTCTTTGTGACAGTTTTCACGGGTATTAACTTCTTTGTTTCGAGTCGAGGTGAGCGAGATGCGTAAAGCAGGAATTGGTAGTTATGTCATTGCTTTTATCTTTCTAACGATCTTTTTACTTCCCGTGTTTTACATTGTTTTCTCCTCGTTTAAGCCTTCATCGGAGTTGACAAGTGCTGCCCAGACGTTTTTCCCCAGAGAATGGACGTTTAGAAATTTCACAAGAGCGTTTGAACGTGGAAACTTTGTTTTGTTTATTTGGAATACGTTCTTTGTTGCCGTCTTAAGTACACTGCTCGCGGTGTTGATTAATACAATGAGTGGTTATGCTTTAGCCAAGTTTAGATTTAAAGGCGATAAGATTATTCTAATTTTGATTTTATCAACGATTATGTTACCACTTGAAGTTATTATGGTACCGATTTTCTCCGTTTTGCGTTTCTTTGGGTTATACAATTCGCTTTGGGCGTTGATTATTCCGCCTGCAGCGACGCCAACAGGCATCTTCTTAATGCGTCAGTTTTTACTTAAAATTCCTGACGAAGTGCTTGAATCAGCGCGCATTGATGGCGCGAGTGAATGGCGAATCTTTTACAGCATTGTGGCACCCAACGCTAAACCGGCCATCGCCACCATTGCCATTTTTAGTTTCATGTGGCGTTGGAATGATTATGTTTGGCCATTGATCGCAATTGCAAGTCCAAGACGTTACACGTTACAACTTGCCATCGCAAACTTCGCAGGTGAATACAATATTGATTGGAACTCGACGCTTGCGATGTCCGTCGTATCAATGATTCCAATGTTGATTGTCTTCTTGATTTTCCAAAGACAGTTTGTCCAAGGCACTGTAGAAACAGGTATGAAATAGGATATTAATGAAATATTAATATAGATTTTAAAAAATATAGGAGGTTTTTATGAAGAAATTATTAGCATTATCTTTAGTTTTATCTTTAGTTGTCTTACTGTCAGCATGTGGGCGTCAAAAAGAGATGCAAATGCTTTGGTGGGATGACGGTACTGAGGGTCAAGTTATGCAAGAGTTGCTTGATCGTTACGAAGCCGAAACGGGTGTAGTGATTGAACTGGTAGTTTTACCTTTCAATGACTATGAGACACGCCTAAGAACGATGATTAATGGTGGTGAAGCACCAGCGTTAGCACGTGTAACTGAAGGTCACTTAAACAACTTTAAAGAGTTTATTTTAAGCTTAGAAGATGTTTATGATCAATCAAACTTCACAAACCATTTCTACAATGAAGCGGGCGAATCGATCTCATTACCTCTCGACATTACAGCCAATGGATTGTTCATCAATCTTACATTACTTAATGAGCATGGGATTAATTACCCAACGCTTGGTGATGTATGGACTTGGGACGAGTTTGTAGCGGAGTTCAGTAAGTTGAAAGGTGCGGATGGCGTTGCGGCACCAGGTGTCTTTGATCATCAAGCACATCGCTTTATGCCTTTAATGTATCAACATGGCATTACGTTATGGGATACACCGTATACGAGCTCTAACTTAACAAGCCCTGAGGCCGTTGCAGCGTTAACGATGCTTCAAGAGTTTTATGCCGATGGATTCATCGAAGCATTCCCTCTTGCACAATCAAGCAACGCAGCGACATTGTTCCGTACTGGTAACTATGGTTTCCATATGTCTGGAAACTGGAATGTTACAGGTCATGCAGGCGAAGTTGACTTTGAGTGGACGGTTGTTCCAATGCCTTATGTTGAAAACCGTGCGACCATCTTAGGTGGTAAATCAATGGCTGCTTTTGCTGATTCTGGCATGGAACAAGAAGCACTTGACTTCATCGCTTGGTTAGCGGCACCTGCTCAACATGATTACTTCACTCAAGAAGCATTCTACCTCACACCACGCTTTGGTGCTGAAGTTGATTACGGTGAGTTTGCCGATGAGTACGCTGTATTCTTAGATGAAATTGCTGCAACCGATGAGCGTTTTGTTCAAGACTGGTTAACTCAAGTTATGATTCCAGGTATGTATCCGATTATTAATGATTTAGTGGAGGATGCCGCGGAAGGCGGAGATGTCTTGGCATTACTCCAAGCATTAGAGACTCGACTTAAAGGAATTATGGAATAGTCAGAAGACTTTCTCGCAGTGATTAGGTATTACCCCCGGGTAATACCTAATTATTGCACCAAAAAATTTTTGTCTTGAAAGCGAGGAAAGACAATATGAACGAGTTTCAAGTTATTTATGTTCCAATTGGTGTACCAACATTTCACTTAGAATCGGCACAAGTTGCGTTCGAAGCATCGATAGAGACGATAAGAGAATATGAGCCTAATGCAATTGTTCCCGATCAAATGTTATTGTCGATAGATAGTTTAAAAGCATTTATGCAAGGGAAAAACCCTGACTTAATTATTTTACAAAACATTACCTTTGCCAATTCAGCCTATGCAACAGAGGTATTAAAAACCCTGCATGCACCGGTCTTACTTTGGACCTTAGCCGAACCAGTCATCGATGGCGGACGGTTGCGTCTCAATTCGTTAACCGGAGCCTTTTCAGCAGGATTTGCTTACCGAGCGATGCGAAAAGACCGCTTGCACTATGTTTATGGTGGTCCTGAAGAAGAAAATGTTAAATCGACATTAAGCGCTGCAATTGAGGCAGCACGCGTAAAACACCGATTGCGCACGACAAAACTAGCAATGATTGGACACACGCCAGAAGGCTTTGGTTTCGGCCGAGCGTTGGATTTAGATATGGCGAGTACCTTTGGTGTTACGTTGCTAGCGATTGAATCACGAGAATTGACAAAGAAAGCACGAGAGTTTAGTCACGATGACATTCATGAAGAGTTTAAGTTAGCTCATCATCGAATGGTTGATCTCGATAAGACAAAGGAACAAAATCGAATTGATTTTATTAAACTATTCAAGGCGTACAAAGAGTATGTAGAAAACCATCATATAGATGCGATTGCATCGCGTTGCTGGCCCGATTTTTTTACTGATTATGGCACCCCAGTCTGTGGTGTGTTAGGGATGTTAAATGACCAAAACATCGCCGCAGCTTGTGAAGCGGACGCGTATGGTGCGCTCAGTATGTTTATCGGCCAACAATTGACAAAGGAACCAACCTATTTAGGGGATCCTGTATCCCTCGATAAAACGGAAAACACCATCACGTTTTGGCATTGTGGCACGAGTGCGTGTAGTTTAGCCCGCACTGACACCGGTGCTTTAACAGGGGTTCATCCAAACCGTAAAATTGGACCGACGATGGAGTTTGGTCTTCGCCCGACAAAAAAAGCGACCATCTTTAGAATCGGCCGCTTACCGAGTGGTGAATTTAGGTTCTTCCTATCGGCGGGTGAGATTTTAGATAAACCGAAACAGTTTTTAGGCACCTCAATGGTTGTCCGTGTCAATCATCCGGTTGAACCGATGATTACGACGCTTGTCAAAGAGGGTTGGGAACCGCATTTTGCTGTACTGTATGATGATGTGATAAAACCGCTTTCGATGTTAGCGGAAATGTTAAACATTGATGTTGTAAAATATTAGGAGGAAAATTTATGGAAAAACGTACCCTACTGGAACAAAAAGCAAAAGAAATACGAATCCATACACTTGAATGCATTGCGCATTTAGGTGTTGGACATATTGGCGGGAGTTTATCGATCGCAGATGTATTAGCGGTCCTTTACTATAATCAAATGACGGTCGATCCAACCAATCCGCAAAAACCTGATCGTGATCGCTTTGTTTTATCTAAAGGTCATGGTGGACCGGCTGTATATGCCACCCTGGCGTTAAAGGGCTATTTCCCCATGGACATGCTCAAAACGCTAAATATATCCAACACGAACTTACCGAGTCATACCGATAAAAATAAAACACCAGGTGTTGATATGACAACTGGATCACTTGGACAAGGTTTTAGTGCGGCCGTGGGCATGGCAACCGCAGCGCAAATGGATAAAGCACCGTATCATGTTTACGCGATTATTGGCGATGGCGAAAGTCAAGAAGGGCAAATTTGGGAAGCAGCGATGTTTGCAGGAAACCGTAAACTCGATCATTTAATTGCCTTTACTGACTACAATAAAGCCCAAATTGATGGCACCACGTTCGATATTAACGATGTCGATCCCCTCGATAAAAAGTGGGCATCGTTCAAATGGCACGTTCAAAGCATTGATGGTCATGATGTGATGGCGATTAATGAAGCGATTGAAAACGCCAAACAAGCAAAAGGAAAACCTTCGATGATTATCCTTAACACCGTTAAGGGTAAAGGGGCTTATTTTTGCGAGGGTGATCCAGGATCTCACAATATGCCAGTCACGATGGAAATGGCACAAAATGCGATTGAGAGGTTGAAATAATATGGATTTACGAAATCGACAATTAAGAGATATTTATTCAGACTTATTAGTGCAAGAAGCCGAAAAGAATCCTCAGCTTGTCATTGTAGAAGCGGATTTAACTAAGGCGATAAAAAATAACCAGTTCTTTGAAAAACATCCTGAGCGTGCAATCAATGTTGGGGTCGCTGAAGCGAACATGATTGGTGTGGCTGCAGGGCTTGCAAATATGGGAAAACTCCCCTTTACGCATACCTTTACACCTTTTGCAACCCGCCGTGTTTTTGATCAAGTGACACTCAGTGTCGCTTATGCTGGACTCAATGTTAAAATGGTCGGTTCAGACCCTGGCGTCATGGCTCAGTTAAATGGTGGCACACATATGTCACTGGAAGATGTTGGTTTAATGCGAAACCTGCCAACGATGACGGTTGTGGAACCCGTTGATGGCGTGCAATTAGCAGGATTATTACCACAGATTATAGCCCATCAAGGCCCTGTCTATATCCGTTTGCTTCGTCAGGAGTTTGATCCGATTTTCGCTGACGGTGAAGACTTTGAACTCGGCAAAGCAAAAACCATCGTTGAAGGCAATGATATTACAATTTTTGCAACGGGTATTATGGTTAAAGAAGCGCTTGATGCGCATGCGATTCTTAAAGAAAAAGGCATTGATGCAAGCGTTGTGAATATTCATACTGTGAAACCTATCGATGTCGCGGCGATTGTGAAAGAAGCCAAGCGTACGAAAGCGGTTGTGACCGCTGAAAATCATAACATTATCAATGGCCTTGGCAGTGCCGTTGCTGAAGTATTAGCGGAAAACTACCCGGTTCCCATGGAACGAGTGGGTGTTAAAGACCATTTCGGTGAAGTTGGCAAAAAAGACTTTTTGATGGAAAAGTTTGGTTTGAAAGCTAAAAACATTGTTGCCGCTGTGGAAAACGTCTTAAAAAGAAAGGAAGCTTAAAATGGAAAAACGGATTTTTATCGCTTCAGATAAATCAGGATATGAGCTTAAAGAAGCCATTAAAGCTCACTTAACTGAACAGGGATATACGATTGATGATGTCGGGACACAGGATGTGGAAAACCCTTTACCATTTTTTGAAGCGGGCCAGAAGGGTGCTGCTCAAATTCAAAACGGAAAACACACACGAGGCATCCTTATTTGTGGGACCGGCATGGGGATGTCGATTGTCGCGAATAAACATCGCGGCGTGCATGCTGCCGCGTGTGAATCGGTGTATGCCGCGACTAAAGCGCGGGCGATCAACGATGCAAATGTCCTTTGCATGGGTGGTTGGATTATTGCGCCGATTTTAGGTATTGCGATGGCGGAAGCCTTCTTAAATACCCAGTTTACCGAAGGATTGGAAGAATGGCGTGCGAAAAATCTTAAAGTGGCTCGTCAAGTTGTCCGTGACTTAGAACCCAAGCATTTCAAGTAATCGAGTTAGGAGAAAGATGCAATGGTAGTAGAACTCATTTCATTGTTTGCGATTGTTTTAGCGATCGCCATCGGCTTTTGGAAAAACATTAATGTTGGTTTAATCGCCTTAGTTTTTTCCTTTTTGATTGGCACGTTTTTAGGCAATATACCGGTGAATACGATTATTGGGTTTTGGCCAATGCGTCTTTTCTTTACGACATTTGGTGTAACCTTGCTTTTTAGTATTGCAAAGCTCAATGGCACACTGGAAAAACTCGCCCATTTTATTATTTATCAAAGCCGTGGAAGAAAAGCACTGATTCCGATTATTTTCTATTTCTTAGCCTTAGTCATTGCTTCAATCGGTCCAGGGAATATTTCTACGAGCGCCTTGCTATTACCGATTGGACTCGTTATTGCGGCTCAAACAGGCGTTTCAATATTGCTTATGTCAGGGCTCATAATTCTTGGTTCGATTGCTGGAGGGTTAAGCCCTTTAGCACCGAATGGGATTGTTGCTTTAGAACTTGCAGCAACCAACGGTGTTGGCGATATGGGTGCGAGTATTTATCTGAGTGGTATTCTTTCAATTACACTGTTTTGTGCCCTAATGTATGTGAGTTTAGGCGGCTTAAGGTTAAGTGGTGAACGGTTTTCGATTACTAAGCCTGAAACGTTCGATAAAACTCAAATACTGACGCTTTTTTCAATGTTAGCGCTCGTTTTATGGGTTATTATCGGCGGTGTAAATGTAGGGTTTGCCGCATTAACCTTAGCGGTGGGCTTGTTTTTATTTAAAGCCGCGGATCAAAATAGAGCAATTATAGGTGTGCCTTGGAGTACCCTTGTGCTAATTTGTGGCACCGCGGTATTAATCGGTGTTAGCGATGAAATGGGCGGAATTGCCCTACTGACAAACTTCCTTGCAAGTTTAATGAATCAGTGGACAGCTGTACCAATTTTGGCATTCCTTAGTGGGGTTATGTCGATTTTCTCAAGTGCTGTCGGTGTTGTAATGCCGACATTGATTCCGACGACGGTGGCCTTATCGAATGAGCTTGGTGGTACCGTTTCTCCAGCGCTTTTAACGACGATTATTGCGGTGGGATCCCACATGACGACAACGAGTCCTTTTTCCACAATGGGCGCGTTAGCGCTTGCTTCAGCACCTGAACACTTTGATCGTAAAAAATTATTTAGAGATTTATTTCTATTATCATTTGTCGCCTTAGCTTTTATTGCTTTATTTGGTTGGCTAGGCGGCTTAGGTTTATTTTTATAAGAGGAGGGAACTAAGATGGATCAAGCAGAACGTCTGCTTAAAACATATTTAGAAAAAGCGCGTCTTGCGCAAGCAAAAATCGCTGATTATACTCAAGAACAAATCGATGAAGTGTGTCTTGCAATCGGTTGGGAAGTGTATCACGATGAAAACATCGAAAAGCTTGCTAAGATTGCCGTAGAAGACACAAAAATGGGCAATGTTGCGGATAAAATTGCCAAACATAAAAACAAAGTACTCGGTGTACTTAAAGATATTAAAGGCGCAAAATCGGTGGGGTTAATTGAGCGTGATGAGGAAAAGAAAATAACCAAGTACGCTAAACCCGTTGGGGTTGTTGGGGCCTTAACCCCTGTAACGAATCCAACCGCAACGCCTGCATCGAATGCAGTGACGATTCTTAAAGGTCGAAATGCTGTGATATTTGCTCCGCATCCTAAGAGTAAAAACGCCTCAAAACTTGCGGTGGATTTTATGCGTGAAGGATTAAAAAAAGTCGGGGCACCCGAAGACTTAATTCAAATTATTGAAACGCCTTCAGTTGAGTTGACAAACCGCTTAATGCAAGAGGTTGATGTGGTTTTAGCCACCGGTGGCGGAGCGATGGTAAAAGCGGCCTACTCATCAGGAACACCTGCTTATGGTGTCGGACCTGGAAATGCTGTGCAAATGGTTGCTGAAGATGCAAACATCAATGATACCGCGGATAAAGTTTATTTATCGAAACGCTTTGATTATGCAACCTCATGTTCAAGTGAAAACTCACTCGTTATTCAAGCGTCTGTCTATGATGAACTTATCACGGCCTTTAAAGCACGTAAAAGTTACTTCGTCAGCGGTGAAGAACGACAAAAACTTGAAGCCCATATGTGGGTTGAAAACAAACATGGTAAACGGGGAATTAATCCTGCGATTATCGCGCAAAAAGCCTCGAAAATCGCAAGCGATGCAGGCATTGATGTTCCCGATGAAACTGAAATTTTACTTGTTGAAGGGGTGGAACCTTTAGAAGAGGACTTCTTTAGCCAAGAAAAACTATCGCCCGTTTTAACGCTCTATAAATACGATACATTTGATGAAGGCTACCGCTTACTTGAACGTTTAACGGATAATTATGGTACGGGACATTCTTGTGGTATTCATACGTTTAATCAAGCGTATATTACCCGCTTAGGCGAAGGGATTCGCACGAGCCGAATTATGGTGAATCAACCGCAAGCGGCAGGAAATGGTGGTGCGTTCTTTAATGGGATGCCATCGACCGTCTCATTGGGCTGCGGT
>SKFS01000118.1 GCA_007117885.1 Candidatus Izemoplasma sp. | reverse complement strand
TTTAAAACTCTAAGAGTATGCCTGACATTTATGATATGAACTATTTCATCTACACCTTTTGTTATTTTCTCTAGGAATGCTTCATCATGGATATCTCCATAGACCTTCTCAATATTTAATCCGCTGTTATCAAGCATAGAAGTTTCAGATGTCTTTCTAACGATGCAGCGGATTGGTCCTTCATATTTATGATCAATAAGTTCTTGTAAGAAATATCTGCCTGTGTGTCCTGTAATCCCTGTCACTAATAACACCTGCTCACCCCTCTGATTTAGTCTCTTCTTTATCTTTAGTCATCTTTGAGATAAATCCAGTCCCGCCTTCGATAACACCTTTACTCCTAAGAACCGCTGTAAATGTTCCAATAAAGCAAATAGTATCAAACCAAAGGCTTCTCTTTTTAACGTAATCTCCATCCGGCTTCGCTTTTCTTTCTATAGGCAGTTCATCTCTACCATTAATCTGCGCCCAGCCAGTAAGACCCACCGGTACATCATTGGCACTATACTTTTCTCTTTCAGCAATCAGATCATATTGATTCCAAAGAGCTGGTCTTGGACCAATGACGCTCATTTCACCTTTGAAGATATTAATGATTTGCGGCAACTCATCTAAGCTTGTCTTTCTTAAGAACTTACCTACCTTTGTAATCCACTGATCTGGGTTCTCCAATAAATGAGTAGGCATATCTGATGGAGTATCAATTCTCATTGTACGGAATTTCAATATATTAAAATGACTCTTATGGATCCCAACTCTCTTCTGTTTAAAGAGAACAGGTCCAGGAGAGTCAAGCTTGATTGCTATAATGAGTACTAAAAAAAACAGGAGCTAAAATGATTAGTCCTAAACCTGAAAGCACAATATCTATTAATCTTTTAATCTTTAAGTAAACCATGATATTTCCTCCTGCTAACCTATGTGCGATGCTTCTATGGCACCTTAATTTGTTAATTTATGTATTAAAACCGAATCTATATGTTGTATAAGTGCTATTGCACTTGAATTTCCTAATTTATATGTTACTCCTACCTGTCTTTTCCACTATTGCTGATGAAGAATCACTGTCTAATTCTCAGATCCTTGATATCACTGCCTTACAGCCTCTTTATCCTAACAGCATACTCACGTCGACTACTACATTCAATCATTACTTTAGACATCGACTAAATTGTTCAACCACGGTACTTCATCATTTGGAGACTCTTCATTCGATTGTTCCTCGTAGTCATACTCACTGCATATCACTTTTCCTTCATTATATGTGATTAAGCAAACGTCTATACATACATCTTTATAGTTTTCAATTAAGTATTGATTAAAGATACTATCTTCATGGTCAGTATCACTATCATACAAAAAAATTAAATAAGTTCTTTCAATCGTTTTTAAATTATTAATACAAACACTTTCTTGAGCATGATTTATTAGCTTACTAATGATTGGTACGCTAATGAAAACTATTATTACAAGTACAGCTATAACAACAAGCAATTCTATCAAGGTATAACCTTTACTGTTCATTTTGTCGTTTTCCTTTGAAAAATTTATTATTTTTGATTTGATAATATCTTGGATTTTTAAAAACCATCAATGGTTGAAAAATGTTTGACATGAAATCTCACAAAAGATTTCTTTCTTCTTACTTAGTAATTTTTCTTTCAAATAGATAAGCACACAACTCATAAATATAAGTTAGCTATCAACAGATTTTTAACATTTTTACAGTCTCAATAGTTAGCGTCTATTCACTTTATGATGTAAACCATTAATGGTCTCTATCTAAAAACATGATCAATCCCTGCCATATGAAACACGACATCAAAGTCAACAAAATCAAATTGCTTCGAATACTAAAACCTTATGTGCGACGTTTCTGACTAGTATCTATCCTGTTCTTTCATGAGCTACATTTTTTACATTCCTACCCACATAATTACTCCCACTCGTAATTAGTACAGTTTTTCATCTTTTAGTTTACTAACTTTCTGAAGACTCATTTTTTGATTTTTCTAACGTCCCAGTTCCGCCTTCAACTACCCCATCAGACTTTAAAATACTAATTAAGGTTCCAATAAAGATTTTAATATCTAACCATAAGCTAATGCGTTTAACATATTGCCCATCTAGCTTAGCTTTTTCAGGAATAGGAAGTTCATCGCGCCCTTTAATCTGTGCGTATCCTGTTAAACCTGGTAAAAGACTATGGACGCTATACTTATCGCGTTCTTCAACTAAATCATACTGATTCCATAACGCAGGTCCTGGTCCAACAATAGACATATCCCCTTTTAGGATATTGAAGATTTGTGGAAGCTCATCTAAACTTGTTTTTCTTAAGAATTTCCCCATCCGTGTTATCCATTGATCTGGATTTTTTAACATATGCGTGGCCGTATCTTTAGGGGTATCGATTTTCATCGTTCTAAACTTTAAAATATCAAAGTGTTTTTTATGTTTCCCAATACGTTTTTGTTTAAATAAAACCGGGTCTCTTGAATCGATTTTAATAAGAATAATGAGCAATATAAAGATTGGTGAAAAAAGGATTAATCCAATTAAAGCCCCTAATAAATCGTAAAATCTTTTGAGTTTTAAATAAAGCATTATTCATTACTCCAATCGTTAAAAGAAACTTAAAACTTTATGTTCATCATAGTTTATATCATTTAATTTTCTAATAATCCCATCATGATGGGTATAGCTAGACACCAGTATCGCATCATGATCATATGCACTAATATCATTACGTGTAATGATATTCTTATTGATTAACTTATTCCCAATTTTCGTCTTATCATCATCGATGACTGCTATGATTTCTAAAGGAATATGCGCATCATCTTGAATCGTTTGTAAAATAATTTCCGCTACTTCACCCGCACCATAAAGCAATATCTTCTTAAACCCTTTATTAATGATTCGGTTTAAGAAACTGATGATATTCTCTTTCGCATCTCGGTACACTATTTGCGAGGCATTCAAGTAAGAGATATTTAAATACTGCTTACGGGCCTTGCCTTTTTTCGTAATAAAATACTCGACGGTTTTCGTCGAGATATAGTGTCTTCTTATATATCCCTTATCCTCATACGTATCAAGATAAAAATTCACCATTGAAACTGCCACGCCGATCGATTGCCCAATCTCTCTTTGCGTGATGTGCGCATCTTTTTCAATGAGGTCTAAGATCATAAATTCCTTGTAAAGTAGTGTGGGCTTAAAAAACGTGTTATCCGCCATGACTTCACCGTCCATTGTTCGATAATTGAATAA
>SKFS01000001.1 GCA_007117885.1 Candidatus Izemoplasma sp. | reverse complement strand
GGGACGATGGTAGGTGATCAGTTCGTGTAAGCGATAAATACTTTCGATGTTTAAGTATTGATAATCGTGTTGGCGAATAAGCGCTTCTTTAAAGATTTTATTGATGGCTTTATAAGCATAATCAACGTCTTTTTCTGGTTTGACGATAAGCGTTTCAACGCGGTCTTGAGGAATCGTAGTGAGCTCAATAGAACACCCTTCTTCTACGAGAAAATAGATTTTACTGAACTCCCACTGTTGATTGAGCGTCGTGAGGACTTCATTAATGCGGTCAATACTTTCTGTAAGAAACTTTGGATCAAGTGAGATAAACGGTTCATGAATAAACAATGTGTTAATGATAATCGGTTGCTGTTTTCTAAAGACAAACGACTCTAAATCGGTCGTTTTAGTGTAATAACGATAAATAAGCTCTTCAAGTGAGAGCGCTTGAATGCTTGGCTCAACCGTATTTTTAGTGTCATTTTGAATGAGGACATGATAGCACTGTTCACCTTCGATATCACGCATTTTGATAATGTTTGAAATGGTGCCACTCACTGTGCTATAAATGCTCCGCTGACTATGCGATAAGAGTGGTGTTCCAATCATAACGTCTTGGCCAACTTCAGCAATGACTTCAATTTTATTCAATGTAAAAAGAGGAATCGCAATGGTTTTCGATTGGGTGTAGTTTTTCGCTGTCGAGATCATAGGGACCCTCCTCATGTCTTAGTATGTGAATATTATATCACAGATAGTGTAGCTTAAGCTATGTCATTTACAAGCATCTTCTTTAGTGCTATAATGATACAGCTGAAAGGAGTAATACGATGCGTAAATTATTGATTTTAGTTTCTTTTTTAATGATGATAAGCCTGTTGATGGCCTGCGATACAAACGATAGAAATGGCGATGGTTCTGAACCAAACTATGCTTGGTTTGATCGAAATTTCTTTGATGTTTTTGATTCGATTATTAATGTTCGCGTGTATTTTGAAGAAGGGTCAAATCCGTTGCCTATCTTTGAAACCATCGATACGATTCTTTGGGATGTCCACCGGGTCTCAACTAAGTATGATTTATACGATGGCGTCATCAATATTAAGTACCTCAATGAAAATCCTGGCGTGTATCATACCGTTGACCCGATGATTATTGAGATGATTGAACTGAGCATGGAAATCTATGAAAATCCATTAACCCAGCAAATGTTTAATATTAGCTTAGGAAGTGTTTTAGCGGTTTGGTCGGAGTACCGAAATCGTTGCTTGAATGAAGCGATTTGTGAGTTACCTTCTCAGGAAGCGTTAGAAACAGCGGGACAGTTTATTGATCCAAAGCTCATTTCCATTCGGCATGAAACGTCAGAAATTATGATTCCTGAAGGCATGAAACTTGATTTAGGGGGGATTGCCAAAGGCTATGGTGCACACCGTGTTGCGGAATATCTTCGGAGTATAGAACCTAAAGCGTTTGTTGTGAACGCTGGAACATCGAATATTGAGTTTTTTGGCAGTAATCCTCATCCTGAGCGTGATCATTGGGCGATTGGCTTGACCAATCCGTTTTATGATCCACAAAAGGATTCTCCTCATCTATCTTCGTATGCTGTGGTACGCTTAGAAGGGGGTTGGAATACTGTCACAAGTGGCGATTATGAACGGTATTATAAAGTCGATGGTGTTGAGTATCATCACATTATTAACCCACATACATTTTATCCAACCTTTCATACCCGTGCGGTTACGGTGTTAACGAAAGACCCTGTTTTAGGGGACATCTTATCGACGGTGGTGTTTTTGTTAGAAATTGACGATGCGCTTACGTTAATTAATAGTCTTGATGATATAGAGATGATTCTTATTGATCGTCATGGTGTAGTGCATTTCAGTGATAATTTAGAAGCGAACCATCTAGTTGAGTTGCGTGTTGATTAAAAAAACTTCGAGCGTTCTCGAAGTTTTTTTTATAATGACGTGTCTTGAAGCGCGGGTTTTAAGTTGATTAACAGGCGTTCCGCAAGTTTGCCAGTAAAGATGCCGGCCGGAATACTAATTAAAATCATCGCGGGTAAGTAAAAGAGAATCGGTAAACCAAAAAGAACCATCGCAACAATAATTTGCCCGAGTACATGGCCGACAGCGCCGACAATACTGACACTGATCAATGAAAATCCTTGAAGTTTTTTGAAGAGAATCATTAAAGTAAATGAGATGAGACCACCGACTAAACTCGTAAAAAAAGGAACACTAAACAACCCAATAGCGAGTTGCCCGACAATAATAATTCTAAAAAGAAGCAAGGCAAAAGCATCTTTAGTGCCGTAGGTGTATAAGATGAGTAAAATCACAACGTTCGCGAGCCCGATTCGGATACCACCGGCGCCGACAACAGGACCGAGGATGGCGACAAAGGGTTGGGTTAGAGCAGCCATTGTCGTGCGTTCTACGATATTTAAAACCACGCTAGCAGCTAAAAGAATAGCGAGCATGGTTAGGCGTTTTGTTTGCATAATATCACCGTTATTATTGTATCACTTTTTTATGAATTACCCTAAAGTTTTGTGGCTAAAAAAATACGCGTTGGCGTATTTTTACTTTTCGGTCTTTTTATTGAGAAGTTTATAGAGCAAACTTAATGGCCAAAAGAGAATGCCGATACTCGGTATAATAAACCAGAGTCCATAGTTAGTAATATACTGTAAGTTGATGAAGAGAAACAAGCCGATAATGAAGAGAGTACTTAAGCTAGAAAATAGTAGATCGTTGCGGTAATGTTGAATGGTCTTTTGGCGTTTATAGCGGCGTTTTTCTTGTTTGAGAACGTCTTTGTATATTTCATCGAGTTCACCAAACTCCACGATTGTTTTATGAATGGCTTCTGATTTTTCTATCCCTTGTTCGATGAGATCTTCAACTTTCTCGGTGAGCATCTCATTGAGTTTTTCAATCGTGTCAAGCGTCTCAGGTGTTTTCTGATACGGTTTAAAAAGTTTATCAACAAACTGTTTAATCTCTTTCATGGGTATCCTCCAATAACGACGTCATCACACTTTTTAGTTCTTGCCATTCTTTAAGACGTTCTTGATAATAGGCTTTTCCTAAGGTTGTTATAGTATAGTATCGCCGTTTGCTTCCTTTTGACTTAGTGCCGATATAGGATTCGATTAAGCCTTTTTTTTCAAGGCGTTGGACCATGGCGTAGAGGGTCGCTTCTTTAATCGTGAACTGCGCCTGGCTACGTTTGGTTATTTGATTGGATAAATCGTAGGCATAGCGGTCTTTTTCGCTGATCATCTTTAAGATAACGACTTCGAGATGACCCCGGATTAAATCCGAACTTATTGCCATAAAAAACACCTCCACACACTGTGCTCAATTCATTGTATCAAATTAAGTTGGGTGTGTAAAGGTGCGTCGTTAATACTTGCTTTTGAAGTAATCGGTAAGCTTTTCTAAACTGTCAATTAAAACATGGTTTTGATCGAGTTGTAAGTCTTCGATTACAGCATCAATCATCTCATCGTGAAACGCTTCATGGATACGAATAACTTCGAGTGCTTTCTCGGTTAAACGGATAAACACTTTGCGACGGTCTTCAGGATTCGAAAAGCGTTCACAGTAACCTTTCGTCACAAGACGATTGATGGACGTTGTGAGGGTGCCCACCGTAATTCTTAAGCGACGGGCGATTTTTGACATTGTGGGTTCTGCTTCTTTTTGAATGGCCTCAATAACATGGACTTCGTTCATCGATAGCTTAACCCCACGTGCTTTGAGGTTTTCTTGTTCTATCGACAGAATTTGGTTGAAGACTTCAACCAAGAGTTCATTGATGACGTATTTTGGTGTGTGGGCCATTGTTGGGTCCCCCTTTTATCGGTTATTTTTTCTTAATCCAGCCAATCGCTAGGGTGCCGGGTCCAGCGTGTGCGCCAACGACCGGTGTGAGCGGGTGGACTTTTAGTTCTTTAATTTGTGGACAGCGCTCAAGCAACTTCTCTTTGACTTCGTCTAAGACATCAAAGGCGTTCGCATGGGCGATAAAGACTTCTTGATTATCCTCAGCGTGTTCTTCAACGTACTTATCGATAATGCGGTTGATGGCTTTTTTGCGGGTACGAATTTTCTCGAGAGGTTCAAGTCGTCCTTCACGGGTGAGTGTTAACATTGGTTTAATGTTTAATAAGCCACCTAAGAAACCACTTGCACCGCTTAAACGTCCGTTGCGGACTAAATATTTTAAGGTATCGACAGAAACTAAAATTCCATGGTTTTCACGAATAAACATTAAGCGATCGATGACTTCAGAAACGCCTTTCCCTTTTTTGATCATTTCTGCGGCGGTGAGAACCATGTAGGCTTCTGGATAAGACACCGTTAAAGAATCAAAAACCGTCACTTTAATGCCTTCAATCATGTTTTTCGCCATCACGGCACCTTCGTAAGTACCACTGAGTTTTGATGAAATCGTAATAACGAGAATTTCATCGTAACCATCGGCTTTTAGTTTCTCATAAGTTTCGAGAATAACGCCTGTTGCTGTTTGGGCTGTAGATGGGTGTAATTCTGGTTTTTCGATAAGCATTTTGTAAAACGCATCGGCTTTGATGTCAATGAAATCTGTGTATTCATCGTCACCAAACAATAACATTGAACGGATGACACGAATATCGTAATCATGCTTAATGTAATCAATTCCAGAGTTTCCACAAACCACAAGTCCTATTTTGCTCATAATGACCTCCATTTATTTTATTTTGAACTTCAAAATATCTTATTTTCAAAGTTTATCAATAAATCGGTAGAAAGTCAATAGTTGTGCTATGGATTTAGTAAAATTATTGCTTGTTTTTTGTTTGTAAATATTCATGCATATGATGGGCGGCGTCTTTTCCCGCACCCATAGCTAAAATAACAGTTGCCGCACCGGTGACTACGTCTCCCCCTGCAAAGACGCCAGGAATCGAGGTCATTTGGAACTCATCGGTAATAATACCACCCCAGGGTTGGGTGTCAAGGCCGAGGGTATTGTCTTTTAATATTGGGTTTGGTTTTTGACCGATTGAGATGATGATATTGTCGATGTCAAAGGTCGTAAATTCGCCAGTAGGTAGCGGACGTCTGCGCCCACTTGTATCGGGTTCACCGAGTTTCATGTGTTCACAGCGGACTTGCTTGACGAGACGATCTTCGCCAATGATTTCTACAGGGTTGGTTAATAGGTTAAAGACGATGCCTTCTTCTTCAGCATGGTGGATTTCTTCTAAACGTGCCGGTAAGCCTTCACGTCCGCGACGGTAGAGTATAAAGACGTTTTTAGCGCCAAGACGTTTGGCAGTACGGGCGGCATCCATTGCGACGTTGCCACCACCAACTACGGCAACATTATCGCCGAGTTTAATGGGAGTTTTGCTAAAGACACCTTTCCGTGATTTCATTAGGTTTACACGGGTTAAAAACTCGTTTGCATAGTAGACACCATTAAGGTTTTCACCGGGAACACCTAAGGCGCTCGGAAGTCCAGCACCACTGCCGATGAAGATCGATTCGAAGCCTTCTTCAAAGAGTTGATCAATGGTTAGACTTTTGCCGATAACGGCATTTTTGACAAATTTCACGCCGAGGTTTTCAAGGTTTTGCACCTCATTAGTAACGATTTCTTTAGGTAGTCGAAAATCAGGGATGCCGTATTTCAAAACGCCACCGTAATCATGCAAGGCTTCAAATATTGTTACTTCGTAGCCTTTTTTTCGTAAGCTAGCTGCGTTTGCTAACCCTGCAGGGCCACTGCCGACCACGGCGACTTTAATGCCGTTTGAGGGCGGTGCACCGGTATTTGCTAGTCCTTTTTCCATCCCGTAATCACCAACAAAACGCTCTAATGCTCCAATCGATACGGGTTGGCTTTTAATCCCTAAAATACACGCGCCTTCACATTGACTTTCCTGAGGACAGACACGGCCACAAATTGAGGGCAGGATATTGTCTTCATAGATGGTCTCAAAGGCCTCATCTAAAGCATCCTCTAAAAGCAACTTGATAAACTCGGGTATTTTAACGCGAACAGGACAGGCAACGACGCAGCGAGGATTTTTACAATCGATGCAGCGGCGTGCTTCTTCGCGGGCTTCTTCAAGGGAATAGCCAAGTGCAACTTCTAAAAAGTTTTCGATGCGGATGTTGGCATCTTGTTCTTGCATTTTTGTTCTTGGGGTTTTAATCATTTTTTCAACCTCATATAGCAGACATGTTCTTCTTCTTTATAGTAGTTTTGCCGAGCCATAAGCTCATCGAAATCAACGTCTTCTCCAGCAAAGTCTGGACCGTCGATGCAGGCAAAAAAGGTTTCGCCGCCGATGCTAACACGACAGTTTCCACACATCCCTGTCCCATCAATCATAATTGGATTTAAGCTAACATCAATGGTTTTTTGATATTCTTTTGCCATTAATGTCACATATTTCATCATAATTACTGGCCCGATAGCAATGACATGATCGATGCTTTTATCCGACGCTAACAATGGTTTTAAGGCGTCAGTGACAAGGCCTTTTTGGCCGAGTGATCCATCGTCAGTGGTGACGATAATTTGGTCACAGAACTTAGCATACTCATCACGCAAGATAATGTAGTCTTGATTCCGTGCACCAAGGATTAACGTGACTTTCGTACCTTGTTCATAATAGGCTTTTAACTGCGGTAAGAGCGGGGCACTGCCCACGCCACCTGCGACGCCAACCACATGTTTTTTATCACGGATGTGGGCCGCTTTACCAAGGGGACCGACAAAGTCTTCAATCGTATCGCCGGCCGCTTTTTCACCGAGTAGTTGCGTCGAGTATCCGAGTTTTTGGTAGATGATATGAACATCGTTCCCGTTCATACCCGCAATCGTTAAGGGAATGCGTTCGCCATCTTTATCGACACGGACAATTACGAAGTGTCCAGGCTTTGCATTTTTTGCCACTAAAGGGGCTTCGATATGCATTAAATCGATGGCTTCATTAAGTACTACTTTCTTTGTTATTTTGTACATTCAGTCACCTCATCATTTAAAATAAAAACGCTTTCTTTTTTTTACTCACAACCCTATTATATCAAAAAAACCGTGTCTCTCACGGTTTTTTTTCATCCTTGAAGTTTTTTTTACAGTAAGGACACATTTTATCACTTTTATAGATCGGTACTGCACAGTGAGGACACGGTCTCATATTGAGTGCTTGGTCGTCTTGATCGCGCTTAAACAAGGTGTAGGAATGAAACAGTTGCACAGCAACAAGCATCGTAACGATTAGCACCACTGAAATGATTGTCAGGATCAGATTATTGAGGGGCAGCACGATGAAGATGAAGATAAGTAGTAAGGCCATCGTCGCAATAACTAAAAATAATGCTTTTGCGAAAGGGGAGTTAGTCATCGATTACGAGAATCGTTTCACCAGGGTTTTTGGTTTGTTTGCGACGAATTAGGCGGCGACTGCGTAATTGATTTGGATCTCGCACCATCTGACGGATGGCGTCGCCGTGATGATGCCCGTGAATAACACGGATGTGTTCTGTGCCTTTCGGTGCGTCTTTGATGGCTTTTTCAAGAGTTTTTAGTGCTTGATTGACGAGCATTCCATGAAGATCGATGGTAAGCATGTTATTCCTCCTCTATCGCAACTATACTTAAAGGTTTTTTAATGAATTTACGTCGCGTGTGTCTTTCGAGGTGCTGTTGAATGACGCGGTCGATGCGCTCGATATCATTTTTCATCCAATCCAACGTGGTGCGTTCAATGCCTTGGGTGAATGGGCAGCTTTGGAGACAGGTACCGCAATCGGTGCCGGTGTTTTTCCACAGTTGAAAGCAGGTTTGATCATCAAACTTGTAAAACCGTCGCTGGTTCACTATTCTAGGGTGAGGTTTAATCGAGTTTGAGGGACAGTTCATTAAGCATAAGGCACATCGTTTACAAAAAGCTTCAAGACCAAAATCGATGGGCCGATCGGCTTCTAATGGCAGTTGGGTAAGGACAGCACCGATGCGGATGGCATCCCCGTACTCTGGATGCACTAGATGATTGGCCATGCCGATTTCACCGAGTCCTGCGTCGTAAGCTAAAGGCACAAGTGGTGTGAGGTAAAAGGCCTCGCTTTGAAAGAGACTTTTGTAACCTAGGCTTTTTAAGTAAAGCGCTAAACGAAAACCTGTATAGGCAATGTTTAAATAGACGTTTTCGGTTTCCAACATTTCTTCAAAAAACGGCGCCCGATTAATCATATCACGGTTCATCGACTGCACGTAGACGATCGCATAACGATAGTCTTTATCGGTCTTTTGGCCATATAGAGGCCGACCGATATCGTCACTTTGTGCACCGTGATGGGAATAAAAGTGATCGTCAGTTAAGCGAACAATCCCTACCGCATCGGCGCCAAAATGTTTGGCAATTTCTTTAATGTTTTTAGAAAAGTGTTTAGGGATGGTGACGGGTGGGCTTTTTAAGGGGTGATGTTCGAGGAAATCATGCCAGTTTTTTAGGAGGGCTTTATTGTTTTGTGTTAAGGGGAAAAAGAGGCTTTTATAGTGATTGCTGACACGGAGTTTTTCGGTAATATTCAGACCACGCATGGCGTCGTCTTTCGCTTTGAGGTGAGGCTGTTTTTGGTAGTAATCTTGATAGGCGTCTGTTCCTGGTTTTAAGCGCATTCTAGAAAAGATCAAATGGCGTTCATCATAATAGGTTTTCATTGTCGCCTCCATTCATAAGCGCCTCGGAGTAATCCCCCTTGGCAATGGCTTCAACGTAGTCGAGCAGTTTGGCGACCATCAGCGCGTTAAACTCTGTGGTGTAGCCACCACAATGTGGACTTAAGACGACGTTATCAAAAAGCTCCAAGGGGTATTTTGAAGGTGGTATTATCGGCTGTTTTTGACTGTGATACTGGTACCAAACGTCGCTCGCGAAGCCTTTTAGAACCTGGTTTTTAAGCGCATAGAACAGGGCTTCTTCTTCGATGATTGGCCCTCTTCCTACGTTGATTAAATACTTGTCCTGCATTTGGTTTAAAATGGTTTGATTAAAGCTGCCACGGGTGGTGCAGGTTAATGGGGCAGCAATCACGACAATCTCACTTTTTGCGATCAGTGTTTCGAGGTCTTTGACAGCGGTGACCCCAGGATAGTCTTTACCACGATCGATCACGGTAATATCCTTAGTAAACGGGGCGACGATGTCTTTAAAGATTCGGCCAATGCGGCCATACCCATAAATACCGATTTTGCGGTTGAATAGGCTGACCCATGGTTTACGATCTTTGTTGATGCGCTCACTCCAATCGCCATGGCTTAAGGCATTGTGAAAATTCACGACGTTTCCGAGCAACGCAAGCAACAGTTGAAGAGCTTTCTCTGCGACAAACTTAGAGTGTTCTGTCGTGTTAAATAAAGGTATCGATTCGGCTTTAATTAACGCTAAATCGATATGGTCTAACCCTGTATAAGGGACGATGACCGCTTTGAGTTTTGGCTGAAAGTCTTCGCGTGAAAAACGACCCGATATAATCACTTCCGCCTCACTTTTGGCATCGACAAATGTGAGGTTGAGGGTCGTGTGTTGGTTAAAGTAAGTGCGGTATTCGGGAGTCGGTAAATAGATTTTCATGGTTTCACCTTTTCTGCAAGACAAGTAGATTTTTATGGTTTGTATAGCGGCGTATTAAACCGAACTTCTCTTCAATAATCCGAAAAGAATCGAGGGTATAAAAGCTAACGTGGGTGGCATCGCGACGATACCACCACTGTAAAAACGTGGCTTGATCGTTGGGTTTAAACTGTGTCATAATCGCTATATACCCAGCTTTTTTTAGTCTCTTTACGATCCGTTCAATGGCGTTTAAGGGGCTGTAAAAATGTTCGAAGACTTCGGTAGATGTAATGAGGTCATAGTCTTTAACGAAGACGTTTTGGTCGTTTGCGTAATAAGGATCATAGATCGCTACATCAAAACCTCTTTGCCGCAGTAAACTTTGTAAAACGGGCTCGGGACCTGAACCATAGTCTAAGGCGTTGCCAGACTTAATAAAGGGCATCACTGCAGTATCGATAAAGTTGTTTAGCATCGTCACATAGCCTTCGTTTTCAAGGGAGTTTTGATGGGTGTCGTACTGTCTTTTTTCCGCCGCTTGATCGATAAAAAAACGGCGGGCTTTCGATGTAAACCCACAGTGTTTACAGGTGTGGTACACGACAAACTCTTTGGCAATTTTGATTTGTGAATCCATCCATTGTTCTGTCGCAGACTGACAGATTAAACAGTTAGACATTGAACTTCTTACGTTCGTGATTGAGTTGATCAATAACGACAATTAAAAACAAATGCAAGAGTGGACTTTTGTCACTAAAAACTTCGACTTCATAGGCATCGCCAAAATCAAAAATGCCTTTTTCAATACTTGCGAGTTCTTTTTCATCGTCATAGATAGAGAAGGCGTGGTGAGGCAAGCTTCCTTTGAAATGATAGGTTTTATCCCCTAAGTTCATTGTGTAAGAGGGCCGTATTAAGCTTAAACTACGGTTGACTTGCGCGATCGATTCACCTTTTTCGTTTAAGATATCATAACTGCGATACAAGGATAAAGAAGGACGCTTTTTTGCGATGTAAAGCACTTGCCCATTCATGTCCTGCATTTCGAGTTGACGCATGCCAAGAAGAAACTTCCCTTTAATTTTAAACAGTTCACCTTGTGATTCGTCGCGAATTTTAAAACTGCGATAGCGGGCAAAGTGTTTCGGTTTAATATAAAATTTCATCGTTGCACCTCCATAGTGTATAATACTATTATACTTGATTTTTTGTTTTTTACAAAAGCTTGATGAAGGAAATGAGGGTTGTTTGTGAGAGCACGTAGGCATCGATTAACCGAGGGTTCAGTGAAGGGTGATAAAGCGTATTTGTTATACTGGATGCAAAGCACTCAAAGAGTTGAATATAACTATGGATTGAGTGATGCAATTGCACTGGCAAATCGTTACCAGTTGCCGCTCAAGGTTTTGTTTATTGTGACACCACATTATCCGGATGCCAATCTACGTCACTATCAGTTTATGCTCGAAGGTTTGAGTGAACTTAAACGTGCGATCACTTCACTAAATGCTACGTTTTGCGTTGAGATAGGCGACTTTGAAGCAACGCTGGCGCGTTATTGGGTTGACGCGGCGTATATGGTGATGGATTTTGGCTATTTAGCGCATCATAAGCAATTGAGACAGGTTGTGAAAGAGCATGCAGAGCGATTGAGTTTAGGGGTCGTAAGCGTCGAATCCGATGTGATTGTTCCTGTTGAAGTCGCGGAATCGAAGTGTGCTTATAGCGCACGCACGATTCGTCCTAAACTCTTAAAGAAGGTTGACGATTACTTAGAAAAACCGCCATTAAAAAAACTTAGTGAACCAGCCTTAAAGGGACCTGATTTTGATATTGATACGCTGATTAACCAGTTAGATGTTGATCGGTGCGTGACCCATAGCAGGTATTTTACCGGAGGGCGTAAAGCGGCTTTAAAACGCCTTTCTGACTTTATTGAAAACGCGCTAGAACACTATCTTGATAGTCAAGATCCGAGTACACAGTTAACCAGTTATTTAAGTCCTTACTTACATTTTGGGATGATTGGGCCACAGGAGGTGTATTTGGAGGTTGCGGCGTATCTTGATACGTACCCCGCGGCCTGTGAAGCATTTTTGGAACAACTTTTGGTGCGGCGTGAGTTGGCGTTTAATTTCGTGTATTTTTGTGAAGGGTATGATCGGTTTGAGACGATGACGTATCCGTGGGCGTATGAAACCATGGCGGCGCATCGTGATGATCGACGTGAGTTCATTTATTCACTTAACGAACTAGCCGAGTCGAAAACACACGATGTTTACTTTAATGCAGCGATGACAGAAATGGTGAAGACCGGTTTCATGCATAATTACATGCGCATGTATTGGGGTAAGAAAATTATCGAGTGGAGCGTCGACTATAAAACGGCGTACGAGACGATTATCACGTTGAACAATCGCTATTTTTTAGATGGCCGCGATCCGAATAGTTATGCCAGTGTCGCCTGGTTGTTTGGCAGGCATGACCGCGCCTGGACTGAGCGAGAAATTTTTGGCAAGTTACGCTACATGAATGCCAACGGATTGAAACGCAAGTTTGCGATTGATACGTATCTTGATTATGTCAATAAACTATAAAGAAGAGGCTTTTTTGAGCCTCTTCGTTTTATAAGTCGTATTGGGTATTGATTTCTGCAGGGGTTTTACGCAATAGGTTTGCGATGGGTATGACCCCGGATAAAATGTTGATGCTGTAAATGATGACAATGCCTAAAAGGATTGAAGGAAGGGTTACATAGCCCACGCGGGTAAAGGCACTGACTGCGTTTTGTGCGCTATAAATGATATAGTTCATTAGAAGGAGTCCAATCAATGAACTAAAGGTAGTGATCACCACGCTTTCAACGATGAATCGTTTGATGATGGTGGGTTTTTTTATGCCTAATGAACGGTAGACACCGAGTTCATAAATACGGCTGATCATCGAAGAGCGAATGATGAAGTAAAAACTCAAGCCTGAAGCAAGGATGGCAATGCTTGTAAAGACAAGATTACCGATGTTGAGATTGCGTTGGAAATACTCTTGGCGAGCGAGGGTGTAAATGTGGTTGGCTTCGATGCCTTCGGCTTCAAAATGATTTAATGCTGTCGTCACGTTGTTGACGTAAACGTAGTACTCAAATTGTCCAATGCGGCGGTTAAACATGTGTTCTCGCATGGCTTCTTTTGTTAGCATAGATTGGATCGTATGGATGGTTTCTTCCTGATAGCTTAATGTGTAAAAACCGGTCACGGTGTAACTGCCATAAAAGTCGGTGTGCGTAAAGGGTAAATCGTCAATACGAAACTCAAGCAGATCATTGTAAGGAAGAAGGATTTCGTTTTTATTGCTAGGCAGGGTCCCGGCGACTAAATCAATCGCCTCATCAAAGAAATCAAGGGCTAAGTATTCAAAGCTTGCGAGTTGGTACATGGCCAGTTCTGAAGTATAGATTACCGGGGCTAAGGTTTGTGAGACACCGACGATGGTAAAATCAAAAGGATAGTTTTGGTTATCGCCGATAAGGGGGTTTTGTATGGTAAACACAAGGTTCAACATGGCTTGAGGATGCGCTAAGTTCAAGCTATTCAATGTATCATTGTAGCGGGCAAAGCGATCAATCCAAGCTTGATCAACGACAATTTCTCGGTCGTTTTCAGGTAAGCGTCCATGGCTGATTTGGGCTTCGTTTAAAAGGGTGCTCGGCACAAATCGAGTGTCGACAGACGTGCCACTTACAACACCGCGACCACTTAAGAAAATCGTCGGGAAACGCATATTGGTATAGTTTAAACCCATAAAGTTTATGTCGTTGACAAAGTCGAGCTCACGTAAGAGTAAAAATTCATCGAGTGTGGCAATTTGGTTTGAAGGGATGACGATGGTTTCTTTTGGCATCCGCAAAATTTCTTCGTCGTCGACGGTGACAATGAGCAATAAGCTTGAAATCGCATACGCCATAATCATTGCGCCGATAGCAAAGCCAAGATAGAGTAAACGCGAACCGCGTGAAGCATCGAGAATGCGACCGACCGTCTGGCTAAAGACCTGTTTTAAATCAATGACACTTTTTTTTGCCTGTTTTTCTTCAGGAAGCTTTAGTTTAGCAATCTCAAAGTCAAGCGGTTTTTCGGTGGTTTCTGATTTTGTTGTTTGCGATGCATCGAGCAGTTTGATTTCACTTTTGTCATCAAGGACGACGACTTTTTTTGCTTCGTCATTATCGATGGTTAAATACAAGGTTTTGTTTTTTAATACTAAGGTAACGTTCAAGGGTTTATCTTCACTCAAGTCATTGTAGTAACGAAGGTTTACAGGTTCTTGTTGAAGGTTAATCGGTGGATTTAAGTCTTTTAAGTAGATTTCTGTTTCGGTGTCGTAATCAATTTCACCGGTGGATATGTTGGCGTCATCCTTGGCGATTTTGCCGTCTTCTATTTCGATGATGCGATCAGCGAAGTAATGCGCGAGCTTGCGCTCGTGGGTCACCATAATCACAAGTTTTTCTTTTGAGATGGCTTTGATAATGCGCATGATTTCATAGGTGTTTTTGCTGTCGAGGTTTCCCGTCGGTTCATCCGCTAAAATAACTTGAGGATTTTTAACTAAAGCGCGCGCAATGGCAACGCGTTGCTGTTGGCCACCTGAAAGTTGCGAGGCTTTACGTTTTTTGTAGTTTTTCATGTTGACTGCATTCAATACATAGTCGATTCGTTCTTCGATTAAGGCTTCGTTAGTAATACCAATGACGCGCAACGTCATTGCGATGTTTTCATACACGGATAGATTAGGAATTAAGTAATAGTTTTGAAAGACGATGCCAACGTCGTTTAAGCGTATGTCATCGAACTGCTTAGAACGGTATTTTTGGATGGTTTTGTCAGCGAAGTTCATGGTACCATTTTGGAATCGATCGAGGCCACCTAAAACATTTAATAAGGTGGTTTTTCCTGATCCAGATGGCCCGAGCAAGACGACGAGTCCTTGCTGTTCGAAGGTTAAACTGACTTCGTTTAGAATGTGGAGTTCGTTGCGTTTATGACGGTTATAATATTTGTCAATATGGTTTAGTTTTATCATCGTTTACCTCCTATTCGACTCTCAGCGCGGTGATCACGCTATCTTGGAAGATATGTTTGTTGAAGCGTAAGCCGAGTAAAACGGCAAGGGCGAGTAATAAGATAAATGCGAAGAGGTAGTCGGTGAAGGTATAGAAGTTTAAGAAGTTTGGAATGACGCTTGGGATGAGTGCGTTGATAAACAGTCCTAGGTATACCAAACTTGCGGCAAAACTGAACACTAAGATGAGTTCGATCAGTGTGATGCGGTTGAGATCGCGCTTACTGGCCCCAATGGAACGGAAGATAACGTAGTCTTTTTTCCGTGATTGCATAATGTTTCTTAACGATAAGTAGGTGATAAAGTACATCGCTAAAAGCAACATGATAATACCGATGGTGCTCATGACACGACCAAAGATACCTAAATCGAAGTTCCATGTCGGTTCAAAAGACGCGAGGTGGTTGAGTTGAACCTCTGGATGCTGGTTTTCGAGTGCGGTCATCGTTTGCGGTAATCGGAGGGCATCGGGAGCGATGATACTTATTTGCTTAATCTCGCTTTGATAAAGAGAAAGCAAGGTGGTTTCTGAAAGGGTTAAGGTATTTTGATGACTGGTGTTGGTATCACGAAGGAGGGTTACCGAAACCGGGTTAGGATTCGTGATAAATGGATGTTTAAAGGTTATTTGTGCGTGTTCACCACTTGGATCTAATCCCACTTTTGTCGCAAGGTTTTGAGCAATAACTATCGTGTTATCGTCCAGTTGATTATCGATGATAAAGGCAAAAGTTTGCCCGAAGAGAAACTGTCGTGTGCCACTGAGAATTAGTTCGAAATGAATGTCATTCATGGCACCTTGGAGTGTTTGAATTTGGTGGATGGGTTCGGTAAAGAAGTCATCATGAACGATTGCATAACGGACGGTTTGCGCCCGGTAGACACCGACGACTTCGAACTCGCGAACGACGGCCATGCCTGGGTCCATTCCATCTGGACGATCCCACCAACCATACCGAGGGTAGGTGTTGAGATTTAAGCTGATGCGATCGCCAACCTCTAAATCACTCTGAGAGGGTACAACGATTTCATTGATGGACTGTGGGAAACGCCCTTCTCGTAAATCACGGGTGCTTAACACAGCACTAGGTAATGGATTGAAACTGACAAAATCTGTTTCTGAGTATAAGTACATGTCGAGTAAAGGATCAAATAAGACTACGGTTGAAACACCGGGTAGCGCTTGAATTTGATTAAGTTCTAGCTCACTAAACGGTTGATTGTCATAGCGGTAAGCGATAATGCGACTTTCATGATGATTGTTAAAGAGATAGGAGCCAAAGGTAAATTGGTTAGGACTCGCACTCGATTGAACGTATGAGCCATAGGCTAAGGAAAAGATGGCGACGATAAAAAGACTAATAGCCATCGTTAAAACCAATCGCTTTGGTGCGGACAATAGGTTTTTAAAGGCGATATAGAGTTGTTCTTTAAGAAGCATCCCTTCGCTCATTGTTGAGGGCTTTACGTTTTTTTCTGGTTGCGGTTTTAAGACTTTGTCTTCATTTATTTCTCCATCAAATAGACGAATGCGGCGGGTGGCATGGTCTTTAACATGGTCAAAGCTATGAGTGACCATGATGACAAGTTTTTCTTGGCTGACCTCTTTAAGTAAGGCGATGATGCGTTTACCACTTTCTTTGTCGAGGTTCCCTGTGGGTTCATCAGCAACGATAATCGGTGCATCTTTAGCGAGCGCACGGGCAATCGATACGCGTTGTTTTTGACCGCCTGAAAGGGTGCTCGATTTTTGATGCGCTTGGTCTTTTAAGCCAACTTTTTCGATGAGCTCCATGGCTCTTTCTTTACGTTTATCCGGCGCATAGCCTTGAATGATTAAGGCGGCTAGAACGTTTTGATAAACAGTGTACGCGTCGATGATGTTATAGTTTTGGAATATGAACCCGATGTATTGGCTACGGTAGTACTCCCAATCTTCTTTAGTAAAGTAACTGGTTTCTTCACCATTGATATAGAGTTCTCCTTCTTCGTAGGTGTCGAGGCCACTAATGACGTTGAGCAAGGTGCTCTTGCCACTGCCACTCTCACCGGTGATGACGACGAACTCTCCAGCATGCATGGATAAGGAAACCCGTCTAAGTGCTTGTGTGACGGTTTCGGGGCTTCGGTAGTACTTTGATACTTGATCAAGTTTCAGCATTTTTATCACCTCTTTGCGTACTCATTATATCATAGCTTAGAGTAAAGCTATTTACCTTTTATGTAAGAATTTTCTTGTCTTATTTTTTTTAGGGAAGGTCACACTAATTTTTTTAATTTATCCTTAAGTATCTATGATATAATACAGTTTATAGGAGACTTCCATTATGAAAATAGCGATTCGTTTTGTACGCAATGATGTCTTTGTGGTATTGTTTGTGATGCTTTCTGTCGTATTAGGACGGCTATTTCGTGTTGGAACGATGGAGGGTTCGCTTATTTGGCCGGCGATTGGGATGGGGTTTGCGTTTGTGCTTCATCAGAGGACACGTATTTTACCGGCGCTATTTATAGGGTATTTTATTGGCATCAACATTGCTTTTTTAGTCGGTACACCCTGGTCTTTGATGGCTATTTTCGTCGCAGTGTTGCAATCCTTAGCGTTTGTTTTTACGCTTTATATGGTGCTCCGGTTTTGGCAATGGTTCAAGATTGGTGAAACGCTTACCGGTGCGAACATTGCGAAGGCAGCCGTTGCGATTGGTACTTTGGCACTGCTCTCGGCGTTGATTGGTAATGGGCTTTATCTAATGGTTGGTTTTGATACTTTCGATCATTTCATCGATAATGTCACAACCTGGATGGTTGGCGATATTTTTGGCTATCTGATTATTGGTGTGCCCTATTATTTTGCCTTGCGTGAGGATGAGGATCCTTACTACACAACGTTTGAATGGAAAGAAGTCCTATTTTATTTAAGCTTTATTGTGGTTGCTAGTGCGTTGTTGATTGAACAAGTACCGTTCTTTAACTACGTTGAACACCGGTATTTGTTTATCATTTTTGCGATTATTATGGCGTTTAATTATGGGTATCGCACCCCGGTGGCATTTTCAGTCATGACGTTGATTATGCTTTCGTTTTGGCCTCCGGATTTTACCGAGTTTGGAGACTACTACTATGTCATTAGTATTAATACTTTTCTCGTTGTCTTAACGATTATTGTCATGACTATTCGCTATTTTGTTGACTCAAATAAAGAGAAACAGGTGAGTTTAGAAGTGAAGAGTGAACGGCTTGATGATTTACTTACGGCAGCGGAAGATCTTCTTGGCTTGTCGAGTGACTTAAATGCTGTTGAGCTTAATCGCATTGAAATCCAAGCGAAGAAGATCTTTAGAGTGGTATTCACGTTATTTAATAAAGCTGAGTATGGATCGTGTCTTTTGGTTGAGGAGGGGTTTCGGTTTGTTGATGCCATCGGGTTTAATCTCGGTAGTTTGAATCGCATGCCGAATCAGTTTACCCGCAGAATTACCTTTGAAGAACCAAAGATTGTTCGTCAATCAGAAAACTTTGTTGAATCCCAGTTTGGTGAGTATTATGCTGAGTATCGTGAAAAAAATCCGCCATTGAAGGAGAGTATTTATTTTACGATTCGTTTTACAGAAAAAGTGTTGTGTACGCTCTGTTTTGATTTAGATAGTGAGAGCCCTCACTCGTTTAGTGAGGATGATTTAGTTTATTTTAATTCGATGCAAAAACTTTTAAATGGTCTGTTTAGGACCGATGATTTAATTAGTGAGTACGAAACAACAAAAGATCAGTTAGTTGATACGATGTTGAAGACGATTCGTTTGTTCGATGAAGCCACGATGAATCACAGTGTCGACGTTGCCGAGATGGCTAAGAAGCTTGCTGAGCATGCTGATTGTGATAAAGAAACAAGGGATTTACTTTATTGGGCAGGCATTATGCATGATATTGGTAAACTAGGTTTACCCAAAGCGCTGATCACAAAAACAGGTGAACTTTCTTTATCAGAGTATGAGATGATGAAAGAGCATCCTCGTTTAGGCTATGAAACATTAAAAGATTCACTTGAACTAAAAACGATTGCAGAGTATGTTTTGCACCATCATGAACGCTATGATGGTTCGGGATATCCTGAAGGTTTGAGTGGGCAACGATTGCGTTTACCTTCAGAGATTTTGGCGCTCGCAGAAGTGATAGCGACCATGGCTCGAAGGCAACCCTATAGTCCACAAAAGTCATTAGTAGAAATCGTGAGCGAGTTAAAAAGGCTACGCGGTAAACACTTTTCTAAAGACGTGACCGATATAGCCCTAAAGGCGATACAGTATGGATTGCTCGATGGCTTTTATGAGTAAATCAAAAGACGCGCTAGTTAGCTAGGCGTCTTTTTTTTGTTTGAGTAAGTGAACCGCAAAGCTTGCGACGTGATAGGCGTATTTTTTAGGGCCGAAACCGGCATCGTAACCGAGTTCTTTGGCGAGGGCATGGTTGATTCTTGCACCCCCGATGATGACGATAAAGTCGTCCCGTTTTCCTTCGGCTTCGAGGAGCTCAATAAAACTGGTTAAGTTTTGAATGTGCACATCTTTTTGGGTCACCGTTTGGCTGATTAAAATGACGTCGGCATTATGTTTAATCGCTTCTTCAAGAAGTGTTTCATTTTCAACCTGACTGCCGAGGTTAATCGCTTGGATGCCTTTATAGCGTTCTAAGCCATAGTGTCCTGCGTACCCTTTCATGTTCATAATCGCGTCAATACCGACGGTGTGAGCGTCGGTGCCTGTTGACGCGCCAATAAAGGTAATCGGACGATCAAAGTGGGTAGCGATGAAGGCTTCAATCTCACTTTTAGTGAGGGTGTCACTATCAATTTCTGTGACAGTAATCGTTGTCGGGTCGATTTGATGGTGGGTTGTCCCATAGACGATGTAAAAACTAAAGGTTGCGTTGAGTGGCGAGGCGTGAACGATTTGAACATCGTGAATGCCCATTTTTTGAACGAGTGCTTTGGCGGTTTCTTCACCATGGGCATTGCACGGGAGTGGTAAGGTGAAACTCAGTTGAATCTTGCCATCATTCAAAGTATCGCCATACGGTCTAATCTTCATGGTTGCCCTCCTTTAAACGCTCAATGAGTCGTGTCATGACGGGGTTTTCATAAGACGGGGCTTTTTTGAAGACTCCGTCGAGGCCTTTGCCGGCGTTAAGTTTTCGTGAGATGCCTGCAAAACGGCCTTTTTCAAGGGTGGTGAAGAGGCCTTCTTCTTGAATGGTCTTGAGGAGGGTTTCGGCTTGGTGTAAAACGTCGTTGGCACGATTCATAATGATGCCATCGGGCCGGTAACTAATTTCATGGGAAAAATCTTTAAAGGCTTTAGCGATGTAAGTGGCGTTGTCGATTGCTAAGGCACGATCGCTCATAAAAGGGGTGTGAATTGCTTCGGTGAGCATGCCGAGAAGATGGATGCTTTGATGGGATGTCACCGCGACGATATTAAAGAGCGCGTTTTGAATGAGCCCTTTAAAGATATCCCCTGTCATATGTTTTGTCGGGGGCATGTATTTTAGAGGTGCGTTAGGAAAGATGGCTTTAGAGAGTTCGGCTTGCGCGAGTTCATAAAGAAAGCTATTTTCAAGATTAGGGTCGATTTCATAGGCGTGACCGAGTCCCATAAACCGTTCTTCCATTAAGGCGTTTTTCGCGAACTGCTCATTGATAAACTGGCTCGCTAACACTGTGTGTGCGTGTTCATAGGCATCGGATGTTGTGAGGTAGTTGTCTTCGCCGGTGTTGATGGTGATGCCTGCGTAGGCACTAATGAGGCGTGAGAAATACTGATCAATGAACGTTCTTTGCATATTGATGTCTCTAAAGATAATGCCGTAAAGTGAATCATTTAGCATCATGTCGAGGCGTTCTAAAGCGCCGATGGCTGCGATTTCTGGCATGCATAGTCCACTGGCATAGTTAACGAGTTTGATGTAGCGTTGATGGCTGGTAGTGAAGTCATCGAGTGCTTGGCGCATGAGTTTAAAGTTTTCTTGGGTTGCCATCGTGCCGCCGAACCCTTCGGTTGTCGGGCCGTAAGGCACGAAGTCGAGTAGAGATTGACCGGTCGTGCGGATAACGGCGATGATGTCCGCACCTTTATGGGCAGCCGATAATGCTTGTTCGATGTCCTCATAGATGTTTCCTGTCGCCACAATGACATACAGTTCCGGGGTGCTTTTCTTAGGGTTTTCGGCCAGAGTTTTCTCGCGGATACGACGCTGTTTATTGACGCGGTTTAACTGTTCTTCAATAGTAGGATACAACAGGGAATGATTAGGATGCGTCTTTGTTTGGTAAGGTTTTAGACTCAGCTGTTTTTGGTCGATGGCTTGGGCGATTTCTTGAGGGGTTAGCCCGGTGTCTTCTATCGCTAAACTGAGATAATGGGCAACGCCTAAAGAAAGGTCAGCCTCGGCGATGATATGGTCAGTAATAACGTTCACATAGGGTACATCGAGTGGGTTGACACCGTCGATGCTTAAAAACCGTAAGATGGTTCGCTCAACACTGACTGTCGTAGACTGATCGATAAACGTTTGAATGGTATCAGCAATGGTTTTCGCGCGGGCTCGGCAGCGGTTGATTTGTGTTTGATTCAGATTGAGTTTCATGATTCACTTCCCTTCTAAGACGTTGTAAACTGGGATTTCAAGCGTGTTTACAAGCTGTTTTTTGAAGTCTTCAGCATCGTAGTTTTCACCCGATGGCCGTGTGGGGTTAATGGTAATGGCGAGTAGTTTGACGGCGTGGAGGACACTGAGGGTGATTTGTTTGTGCGTTAAATAATCGATTTTTTTAAGGTCGAAGAGCCATTTGCTTGGGTCTTCTGCGATGAGTTCTAAAGGACCTTCGCTGAACTTCAAAACGGTATCGATTAAGTGATTAGTAATCGCGCCTTTAAAATAGATTTTAGCGTGAGGTTTTAAGCATTGTTTTAGAATCGTTGAGTTTTTGCTTTGGTAATAGGTTTTTTCTTGGCCAATGACGGTGGCGATTTTATACGGCAAAGAAAGCGGATTATGCGTCGTTTTTTGCGCAAAGAGTTGCACGGTATTTTTTGTTAAGCGCACCGTATCGTCAAGGGTTTTTGAGACACTGGCACCGGTCGCTAAGATTAAGCCATCGATACAGTTTAGTTGGGTAAATGTTTTCCGGTTTAAGGCCCCGTCGATTAAAACGAGGTCTGCCATCGGTTTAAGGATGTCTAGCAGTTTGTTTAAATCTTGATTACTGGTGGGACCGGCGATTAAAAAGTTTGCGCGTTTTGTCGTCCGAACGATTACAATCGGTCCTAACGCGGTTTGTAGCGCGGTCTTTTTAATCAACGTCATGTTTTCTTGGTGGGTAAGGGTTTCTTCTGCAGTGGCAATGATGGTCCCTTTAGGCAAGGTAATCTGGGGTTTAGGTAAAAAGTTAATCTGGTCGTAGTGCTCTCCGTCTAAACCGATGCTTGTGATGGCAATCGTACGTTTTGTGGCGTTTATTATGGCGTTAAGCGTCGTTGTTTTACCGGTGTTTTTGGCGAGGCCAAAAATCGCTAAAGTGTGGATTTTAGCTGGAATGTTCACGTTTAATCCGTTCTTTTCTAGAGAGTTCTTTAGGCTCTAAAGAAATACGTTTACCAAAGAGTAATCCACTGACACCATCGCTAAGTTTTGTTTGGCAGTCCTCACAGTGACACTCAGCGACATAATGGGTCGGTTCACTGTAGGTTGTAATGACGCCTTCGTAGTTTCTTAAGACGATTTTTCCAGGGGCGCTTGAGATGACGTAGTTTGGCATCACAGGAATCTTGCCGCCACCACCTGGGGCGTCTACGACGAACGTGGGCACTGCAAATCCGCTAATGTGTCCGCGTAAGCCTTCAATAATTTCGACGCCTTTACTTACTGGGGTACGAAAGTGTTCGATGCCCATTGATAGGTCACATTGGTAAATGTAGTAAGGACGAACGCGAATGGCGATGAGTTTTTTGACGAGACGGCGCATGACATGGACGCAGTCGTTGACACCGCGTAAGAGAACGCTTTGGTTGCCCACGGGAATGCCGGCGAAGCTCAGTTTATCGATGGCTGAGGCCGCTTCTTGCGTAATTTCGTCGGGATGATTGAAATGGGTGTTCACCCAGATTGGATGGTATTTTTTTAAGATGTTGACGAGTTTGTCGGTGATGCGTTGAGGCATGACGACAGGGGTTCGTGTGCCGAAGCGAATGACTTCAATATGGTCGATGGCGCGCAGTTTTTCTAAGATGTATTCAATCCGTTCATCGCTGACTAAGAACGCGTCACCACCGCTTAATAGCACGTCGTTTATCTCAGGATGGTCAGCGATGTACTCGATGGCTAAGTCGATATGTGTTTTTGTCATTTCAGCGTCTTTCATGCCAGCGAAACGACGGCGTGTACAATGACGACAGTACATGCTGCACATATCGGTGATAAGAAATAAAACGCGGTCGGGATAGCGATGGGTTAACCCAGGGACGGGCGAGTCGTGATCTTCTGATAGCGGGTCGTGTAAATCGTATTTACCGATATTGAGTTCATTGCCAAAAGGAATCGCTTGGGCACGAATCGGACAATCGATTCTTTCTGGATTGATCAGTGTAAAGTAATAAGGGGTAATCGCCATGCGAAAGCGACCGAGTACGTCATTGATCATCTGTTCTTCTCGGTCACTTAGGGTTAGCGTTTGTTTGAGATCTTCCACCTTTTTAATGCGGTGTTTTGTTTGCCACTTCCAATCATTCCATTGTTCGTCAGTGACGTTGGGGAAATACTGGGCTCGTCGTTGATGATGAAGCGTGTTAAATTGATTTTTCATCGTGGACCTCCTGACGTGTATTTTTTCTCGAAGTAGGCTTTGATTTTTGGCGCTTGGCGAAGTAAGTCTAACGTAATGTTAGCGTGGTCTTGACAGTAGCCATTGCCGATGATCATGGTGACATCTTTACCAATGCCTTCAGCGCCGAGTGCCGCTTTAGTAAACGAGGTTGCCATGCTGAAAAAATAGACGATACCGTGGTTTTTTGTCGCTAAGATAGTGGTCATCTCGGTGTTTTCAACATTGACGACGTTGAGCGTTAAGTCGGCGAGTTTTCCCGCCGTTAGGTCATGCACTTTTTGATAGACAGCCAGCGGTTTTGTGGCGTCTTCTAAAAGGATTTCATCGCACAGGTCTAACGCCTTTAAAACATCGATTTGCCACGCTTCATTGACAACGCCAATGACGGTGCCTTTGGGTCCGACGTTTTGCTTGGCTTGATAAGCGCAAAGCAAGCCACTTTTTCCCGCGGCACCGATGATGACGACGGTGTCGTCTTTTTTGCTGAGGCGTTTAACTTGAGCGGGAGCGCCGGCGACATCGAGGGCAGCGAGGACAAGGTGCTCGTTAAGGTCTTCAGGAATGACTGCGTAAATGCCTGAATCGAAGAGAATCGCTTGACCTTCAATATCGACTTGTTCGTTTTCGATGTGGATGGCTTTGATAGTTTTAATGAAGAGGGGCGTGAGGGATAAGGAAACTAAGGTGGCTATTTTTTGCCCTTTTTTAAGGTTTTGATTGTGAAAGTTTTTTCCGACTTCACGCACTGAACCAATGAGCATGCCGCCGCTTTTTGTGACGGGGTTTTGCATTTTGCCTTGGCGTTGGACAATGCTTAAAATCATCGATTTCATCGCTTCAATATCGTAGTTGCAGGCTTCTTTGATTTGATGAAATGAAGCCGAATCAATGTTTAGTGTTTCGACATCAATGAGCATTTCGTTGTCTAAACAAACCATATGATTATCAATTTTATCGGCCGCTTGAGGCAGAGTGTTTTTAGGGTGGATGACTCGGTGGCTACCGTATTTACAATACATCATCGGTTTTCTCCTTCATCGATAAGATAGCGCGTGCTTCAGCGGGTGAAGCAATGTCACGCTGGTACTTTTTAGCAAGGGTTTTAACGGCGTTTACGAGTTCTTGATTGCCGTTGGCAAGAACGCCTTTACGAATAAAGATGTTGTCTTCTAAACCGACGCGCACATGACCGCCATGGGCAATGGCGAGTTCGGCAAGTGGCAGTTCGTAACGGCCGATGCCGGCGACACTGTATGTCGCATCGCTAGGAATCGATTCCCGGAGAAAATGAAAGTCTCGGGCTTCACCGGTCATGCCACCGTTGACACCGAGGACAAAACTAAAGTGTAAGGGTGGGTGGATGAAGCCTTTTTTGTAAAGGCGTAAAACCATGTCAATATGGCCTTTTTCAAAACATTCAAGTTCGGGATAGATGCCGCGTTCTTTTAATGTTTTGGCGACATATTTAATGTCGTTTTCTGTGTTCACAAAGATGGCATCGCCCCCAAAGTTTAGGGTCCCACAGTCTAAGGTTGCCATTTCTAAAGGCAGTTCTGTGACGTTGATGCGTGTCGCGATATCCATGCCAACGGCGCCGCCGGTTGAGACTTGGATGATCACGTCAGGACAACGTTCTCGAATGGCTTTAATGAGGGTTTCATAGCGGGCTTTATCTTGCGTTGGTGTGCCATCATCATAGCGGGCATGAAGGTGGATAATCGCGGCCCCTGCTTGATGGGCTTGATAGGCTTCTTCGGCCATTTCTTCGGCAGTATACGGCACGTAGGGATTGTCGTTTTTGGTAACTTCTGCCCCAGTAATCGCGCAGGTTATAATGAGTTTTTCCATTATTTACGTTGCTTATCCTTCGGTGTAATACACGTCCCTACAGCGTGTGTTGTGAGGATTTTTTCTGGTAAGCATTCAGCGGCACTTTCACTAATATCGGGGCGTGCTTCAATGACTTTAAAGCAGGAAAACGTCATTTGTCGACTGGTGTTGCCGACTTTGGTAATTTCACCGACGACTTCGATAAAGTCACCGGCGTATAGGGGGGCGAGAAAATCGACGCTTGAGTAGCTTCTAAATAAGCCTTCATCGCCATCGAGATGGATTAAGAGTTCGGTAGCAACGTCGCCAAAAAGGGCAAGCACTTTAGCGCCATCGATAAGATTGCCACCATAATGGGCATCTTGTTGGGATAAACGTAGACGGTGAATGACTTTCATAGTTATACCTCCATATCTTTCACAGTGTCGTAATGCAAGGGTGCTTCGGTCAATGCGATGATTTCTTCGATCGTGGTGTCAGGGTGTTTTTCAAGGAGCTGTAGGCCGTTTTCTTTCACCGCGATCACGGCGAGTTCGGTGACGATTAGATCGACTTCTTTATAGGCGGTTAGCGGAAGTTGACACTGGTTTTTTATTTTGGCTTTGCCTTTGTTTGTATGGGTCGTTGCAACAATGACTTTTTTGGCACCAACAACTAAGTCCATCGCGCCGCCCATGCCGGGTACGAGTTTTTTTGGAATGATCCACGAAGCTAAGGATCCTTCAGCGTCGACTTCTAAGGCACCGAGGACAGTGATGTCTACATGGCCACCACGGATAATTCCGAAACTGGTCGCCGAATCAAAATACATGCCGTAAGGATTAAGTGTGACATACTGGCCGCCAGCATTGGTGAGGTTTGGGTCTTCGTGTCCTTCTTCTGGACTTGGACCGAGTCCGATTAAGCCGTTTTCACTTTGTAAGAAAACGGTGATATTGGGATCGATATAGTTAGCAACTAGCGTTGGCAAGCCAATGCCTAGATTCACGAGGTCGCCATCACGAAGTTCTTTAGCGATGCGACGCGCGATAATTTCCTTTTCATGCATGGTCATGCTCCTTTACAATGTAATCGATAAAAACGTGTGGCGTGACAATGACTTCGGGATCGATTGCTGGAACCATCTTATGGGTTAAAGCAACCACCGTTTCACAGGCCGTGGCCATCACTGGATTGAAGTTGCGTGCGGTTTTTGCGTAGACGGCATTGCCTAAGGGATCGCACTTGGCGATTTCGATGAGTGCTAAATCGGCACCGAGTGCAGGTTCGAGTAAATACTCCACGCCGTTAACAGCCATTAGCTGTTTGCCTTCTTCGACGATTGTTTTGCGACCGGTGGGTGTGAGGATGCCCCCTAATCCGGCACCGTGGGCACGGATTTGTTCGGCAAGTGTCCCTTGCGGAATAAGGATGACGTTGAGTTCGCCACTGCTCATTTGTGCACCGGCGAATGGATTGAGTCCAATATGGGATGCAATTAAGGTATTCACTTGGTGGTTTTTAATTAATTTACCCACCCCTTGTTCTGGGAAGCCTGCGTCATTACAAATAATCGTTAAGTCTTTCACACCGCTTTCAACAACCCAATCGATGAGTGTTTCAGGGGTGCCGCAGGTCATAAAGCCACCGACCATAATCGATAGACCGTCTTTTAGAAGCGCTTGAAACTGCTTTTTTTCGAGGGTTTTATCCATGAGTTGTCTCCTTTTTAGGCATCAGTGTCGCTTCGCCCGTAAGCAAGCAATGTTGGGCTTGATCAAAAATCTCCGTGGTAAAAATGACACGGTTTTTTTCGGCGAGTATTTCTTTCACTGTCACACGAACAATGAGTTCGGTGTTCGGATAGACAGGGCGAAGAAATTTAAGACTTTGAGCGATGTAGATGGTGCCTTCTCCAGGATACTCAAGACCGAATATTTTACTGAAGAGCGCGCCCACTAACATGCCATGAACAATCGGTTTTTTAAAGATAGTTGTTTGAGTGTAGGCTTCATCAAAATGCGCGGGGTTAAAGTCTTTGGTGACCTCGGCAAATTTTTGGACGTCTTCTTCGGTAATCGTCCGGGTGTAGGAACGGGTGTCGCCAATGTTCATTGTTTTTATCATCGTAACGCCTCCTTAAAAAGATAAAAGAGCTGTGAATTTCACAGCTCTCCATTTTCTCAATGGCAATGATTAAAGACTGTCTTTAATCATCAAGTCTACTGGTTTTGGACGACCAATAAACTTTCGGCACGGCTTGCCTTCCTTAAATCGATGAATGTCCAACTTCGTTTGATTTAAGTACCCAAATCCGTGCACCTCTGTATCTAACCGCCTCCATTATAGACTAAAAATGTAAGCGTTGTCAATGGTTTTTTAGGATTCCTTAAATGGGTGAGTTATCAACGCTTAATCCTCAAGATATACAAACGGATCCTCGTCTTTATCAAACCAGATATAGACGCTCTCTGAGCCGTAGGTGTAATCAAAGTTGGTAAACGATAAAAAATGCATAACCCGCGAGGTGTTTTGTTTTTCGATGGTGCCAAAAACCACTTGCTCAAGGGGTGCGTAAAAATACGGTGTGTAGGTGATTTGATTAATTTTCACGGAGATTTCGCTTGCGATTGGTTTAAACGCCGAAATGTCTTTAGAATAGCCTTTTTTGTATCGCCCTTTGGCGATTAAGTGTTTTGTCCGCGTAAGTTCTTTAGCATAAAGCATGGTATCACTCCTAATCTTATGATATGCTATAGGTAGATAAGCGATGAAAGGATGGCGCAAATGAAAGAGTACCGGTTAAAAAATAATTTGATTAAAGCGGGCTTTAAAGCGTTTGCTCAACAAGAGTATAAAAAAGTGTCAACCAACGATATTGTCAGTGCAGCCAACGTCTCTAAAGGACTCTTGTTTCATTACTTTAACAATAAAGAGAACTTTTATTTAACGCTTTATGATTTAGCATGGAATGTCATTTATCGTGATGTTTTTGAGGCGTTTCCCTTTGATAATCGGGACTTTTTCGAACGCTTACAAACGCTTATTTTACGGAAAACAGGCAGTCTTCAAAAACATAAAACGATTGCGGCGTTTATGAAACGTGTGCATATGAATAGCGATAAGGCCATCACTAAGCAGCGGTTAAAGATTTATAATCATCACAATCAAAAACATTATAAAAAAATCTTTGAAGATTATGATAGTACTGCGTTTAGACATCCTGAGCATATCGAAGAGATTTTTAAAACCGTGACCTGGTCGTTTTCACGGATTGTCCATGAATGGGAAAAACAGTATGTTGATTACGATAATACTGAAGCTTTACGAATTCTCGAAACTGAAATTCGGCAATACGTTGAGTTTTTTAAAAAACATTTTTATAAGTAAAAGCCCGTGTGGGCTTTTTTTATTGCATCAGGAGAATGATTTGCACGATTAAACGATAGATCAATAAGAAGAAGCCATAGCTTAACGCAGCCTGTCCAATGATGCCAACAACGATAAGACCGATGGCTTGCGGGATGTGTTCTAACGGTTTTTTAGTTCGATATAGGAGCATGAAACGTAGGGTAAAACTAAAGTGATGCAGCAAGTAGCCGACGTTTAAAAGCACTAGAAAAAACCCGAGGACACTCAAAACAATATGATCGGTATAAAGATAAAGGCCGGCAATGAAATGAAGCAAGGATAACGTGAAGATAACCGTTTGTTTTTTTAGGCGTGTTGTTGGGTTCATTGTCTCGCCTATGACGGTTTAATGTAGTACCCTAGTCCGATGGCGCCGGGTCCGGCGTGCGCACCAACGGCGGGGGTTAAAGGCATGGTAAAGATGGCGTTGATGTCTGGACGGGCCTCACGGAGTTTTGTTTCGATATAGGTTTTCGTGGTTTCGTTGTGCGCATGACAAATAAACGGTTCGATGTTTTTTCCTTCAGTTTCTTCAAGAAACATTTCGATGACACGATCAACGGCTTTTTTAAAGGTCCGAATTTTCTCAACGTTTTCAACTTGGCCCGCTTTAGATATGTGCAGTAAAGGTTTAATTTTCAACATGCTTGCCATAAAGCCTTTCGCTTGGGATAAACGGCCGTTTTTAACGAGGTAGACCAATGTTTCAACCGCAAAATAAATATGGTTGTGATCACGGATGTGTTCTAAGGTTTTTAAAATTTTGTTTAACGGTTGATTGTTGCGGGCGAGTTCAGCGGCCGTGAGGACCATTTTTGCTTGAGGGAAGGCCACGGATTTAGAATCAAAGACGTGGACGTGAAGGTCAGGGATGTTCTCACTGGCGATTTGTGCGGCCCCATAGATGCCACTCATATGCGATGAAATCGTAATAAAGATGAGGTCTGTGTAGCCTTTTTCTTTCATGGCTAAATAGGTTTCACGCATTTTTTCTGTGGGCGGTTGTGAGGTTCTTGGAAACAGTGAACTATCGGCTTTAATTTTCTCGTAAAACTGTTCTGCGGTCAGTTCGATGTGATCGAGGTACTCCTCTTCCCCTAAGTGAATCATGCTGCGTAATACGGGAATATCATAATCGTGATCAAAGTAATCTAAACACGCGTTTGTGTCGGTAATAATGCCTATTTTTTTTGTCATACTAATCTCCTTTAATGTAAAATGAAGTTCGCTATCATTATAGCACACTATCGTGGGGTAAAAAAGCATTAAAAAAAGCACCGAAGTGCTTTTAAAATATTTCGATAATGAGGAGATGACTATGGGTAATGGGAATGATTTCAAGGGTTTCATCGGCATGCATTGCATCGCCAGGATTTAGGTGTTTGTGGTTGATGCTTGCTTGGCCTTGAAGTTGAATTAGATAGCTTTCTTTAGCGTGTCTTAGTTCAAAGGTTTTGGTGTGTTCTTCATCGAGATCAAGAATGAAAATGTTGAGGTTTTGATCGATTTTAATTTTGCCATCTTGGCTTTCTGAGCTCACGACTTTAACGATTTTATTACGACGTTCATCACGCGATAAAGGTTCGACTCGGTAGTCTGGATCTAAGTGTAAGTGTTTCGGATCAATCCAGATTTGCACCATGAGGAGTTGTTCTTCTTGGTGGTTTTTTTCGGTGTGGACCACACCGCTGCCGGCACGGAGAAACTGAAGATGGTTTTGGTAAACATGGTGGTTGTTGTTTAGACTATCCTCGTGAGTTAAGGTTCCATGATAAACGTAGGTAATCATTTCTAAATCACGATGTTGGTGAAAATCATACCCTGTTTTTGGTTGGATGGTTTCATGGTTTAAGACGCGCACAGGACCGAGCTTTTTTTTCGGATTATGCGGGGTTGAGAAATGGTGTTCGATGTTCAACCAACCGTAATCGGATTGTTCGAGTGCTTCGCGGCGAATCACTTTAATCATGGTAAAACCTTCTTTCTAATAGCTTCTTGCGAGGATGAATAAAAAATCACTTAAACGGTTTAAGTATTTTTTAGGCCCTTCTAAATCACGCCGGTTTGTGGTGTTGACATAGCGGACTAATGTGCGCTCTGCACGACGGCAGACGGCACGGGCAAGATCGCAATAGGCACCGCCTAAAGTCGCTTCGCTACCTGGTAAGACAAAACGCGGTTCTAAAGGATTTTGTTGAAGGTGTTTTTGGCCTTCTTCTTCAAGAGCAACGATGTCTTTATCATTGATTTTACGCAGTGCTTCGTAGCGTTCTGGGTGAACGGATAAGTCGGTCGCAATCAACGCATTAATGGCTTGGAGTGTTGTTTGAATGACTTTGATTTTCTCATAGTTTGTGTGGTGGTAGGTAAGCCCTAAATGGGAGCTGAGTTCATCGATGGTACCTAAGGTATCAAAGAGGATGTCGTCTTTACTAAAACTTTGATTGGAGTAATTTTTACTCGTACCTTGGTCGCCTTTTTTCGTTGATATAATGTGGACATTGTCTATTTTCATCGTCGGTCCTCCTCCTAATTTATGCTTATTATAGCATACTGTAGCGCTGGCGATTTATGAGACACGCTTAAACTTTCCGATGCGAACGATGGAAAGGATACTAAATAACACGGTCCAAGCAATGACCAATAGTAAAATCACGTTTAAACTGAGGTTGGTCTCGTGAATGCGCAGGGTGATTCCGAGAATGAACTCTTGGTGAACTTGCGTTTCGGCTGGGGCTCCAGCGAAGACGGTTTCTAAGGCATCGCGCATGTAGATTTGTCTAAATGCACTTACGGAGTGAAGGGTTGGCAGTAAGCTTAGAACGGTTCTTGTCGCGGTATTTAAAACACCAATGGGCACATAGAGTCCCGTTAAGAAGCCGATGAGTGTGCCGACTAGGGTGCTTAAGGTGCTGTGGGAGTTTGAGGTTTTTAGGTAACTTACCGCATAGAAAAAGAGACTTGAGAATAGTGCCGTGGAGAGGATGACCATGAAAAAGACGTAGATCATATCAATGAGAGGAATCGTTTGATTGACACGGAGTAATAAAAACAGTTGGCCGATTATAAAATTGACCATTGAAAACACGGTGCCGATAATAATCGCGGCGATTAAGTAACTAAAAACAATCGTTTTTCTTGGGATCGGCGAGACATAAAAATCGTTGAGACGTTTGGTTTCTAAGTCGACCACCATGGTGCCTAAAAAACCTAGCGGTACGGTTACGGTACTCACCATGAGGACCCCTGATAAAATCCATGCATAGACCATGTAGTCAACATCCGGAGCACTTAAGTCAAAGGTATTGCGTAAAAATAAGATGAAGAGTCCTAAAATAATGAGGACCGAGAGAAAGGAAAAGAAAATCGCCCAACGATCACGTAGGTAGATAAGCAGATGACGTTTAATCAATGACGTTAGCATTATTCGGCCTCCAATCGTTCACCGGTAATGTTTAAGAAGACATCGTCCATGTTCGCTTTAACGATTTCAAAGGTTTCGATTTGGTCTTTAAACTGCTGCACGAGATCGATACCTTGAAACGATGTTTCAATCGGTAAGTGTAAAGTGGTGTTGTGTTTTTGGTAAGGAATATTGGCTTGCTTTAATTGGCTTTCTAAATCGTTTTTAGGGACGATTTTTAACGTATCGTTGGCGTACTTAATCCGTAAGCGTTCAGCGGAGTCTTCAGCGCGAATCCGGCCTTCATGTAAGATGATAACATGATCGGCGTCAAGCACTTCTTCCATGTAGTGAGTGGTGAGAAATACGGTCATTTTTGAAATTGACTTAAGTTGTAAAATCAACTGCCATATTTCTTTACGGGATTTAGGGTCAAGACCGGTGGTCGGCTCGTCGAGAATAAGGATTTCAGGGTTATGGAGTAAGGCTCTTGCAATATCAGCTTTTCGTTTTTGACCGCCACTTAACGTTTGAAAGCGTTGATCTTGGAAAGGCGAAAAGTGAATGAGTTGGTCTAAAAACGCCAAGCGTTCTTCAAGGGCTTCACCGTTTAGATGGTAAAAGGCCGCGCGAAGTTTTAAGTTTTCGAGAACCGTTAGACTCGGGTCTAAGACACTGTACTGAAACACCACGCCGAGCGTTTGGCGAATGGCGGCGTCATCCTGACCCAGGGTATACCCGTTGATGGCGATATCGCCTTGATTTTTCTCTAAAAGCGTTGAGAGAATTTCGATGGTCGTGGATTTGCCGGCACCATTGGGACCGAGTAAAGCAAAAAAAGCGTTTTTCTTAACACTGAAGTGAATGCCTTTTACGGCCGCTTTATCGCCGTAAGATTTGTGTAGATTTTTGACTTGTATCGCGTTCATAAAACCTCCTATATAATTGGGGTAAAAATACTAAGTATCCCCTCGATGAGTTTAGTCGTAATTGGGCGTTTTAACCAGACGCTTGGTTCGATTTGACGGGAGTCCTTAAGGTCGTTGTCAAAGGTTTGCACTAACTTATCAACGATGGGACCGTAAAGCAGGGCTGTCACTTCAAAATCGATAATGGCACTGCGATTATCGAGATTATACGAACCCACTGAAGCGATGAGATCATCGACGATTAAGCATTTCCCGTGGGCAAACCCTTTGGTGTATTGGTAGACATGTACTTTGTGCTCAATCAGGACGGTTGCATAGTATTTTGTCACTTTATAGACGAGCACTTTATCGGGTGTTCCAGGGATAATAATGCTGACATCAATCCCGGATAATGCCGCGAGTTTTAAGGCCGTTAAAGTTTCTTGATCTAAGGCCATGTACGGTGTCATAATTTTTACCGATTTTTTTGCCCCGATGATCATCTTTAAATAAACATCACGGATATACGCTTCATCGGAATCGGGCCCGGACTGAATAACTTGGGTAATGCCGGGACAGCTGAGGGGCTTTTTAGGATAATACCGTTTGTCTTGGATAAAGCGGTTTGTGTTGTAATAGTAGTCTTTGAAAAAGAGCGTGGTAAGGGTGGTGACGGCGCTGCCTTCGAGTTTAATCTGAAGATCGCGAAAGTGGTAATCATAGGCGATAGAGTTATCGTACTCGTCGGCAATGTTCATGCCGCCGGTATAGCCGATGGTGCCATCAATCACGACAATTTTCCGATGGTTACGGTAGTTGACACGGGTGTTAAAGAAAGGAAATATGATGGGGTCGTTGACGATGAAGTCAATGGCTGAGTTTTTGATTTTCTTGGTGACGCTACGTTTCATTCTTCGACGGCTTCCTAAAGCATCGACAATCAGTTTCACGTCGACACCTGAGGCGGCTTTTTCAATGAGGATATCAATGATTTCTTGACCTCTTGTATCGTGAGCGAAAATAAAAAATTCCATAAGAATAAAATCGTTGGCTTGTTTAAGTTCCTTGATCATGTCTGGATAAAACTGTTCACCATTGTTTAAAAGGGTCGGCCGTGTGGTGTCGATAGTCGGTTCATGATGGGTGATTTTGTGGGCCGTTTCGAAAACGGTTTTGACAAAGGGATCAAGGTTTTCAGGGTAGCTGATTTGACCAGGTTTTTGTTCTTTGGTAATGTAGCTGTGGTCATGGATGAGAGGGCGATTTTTGTAGCGGAGACTGTTTTTAAAACTGCGCCCCATTGAGAAGTAACGGAAGAGTCCAATCTATGATTCAACGATGAGCATAAGCAACTACTGTAACTTTGGGTAG
>SKFS01000158.1 GCA_007117885.1 Candidatus Izemoplasma sp. | reverse complement strand
CCATTTTAAATCGTGCAGGCCAATTTTTAGTCATGTCAACGATTGCGTTAGGGATCTTTGGCGCACTCAATGCGACCATTTTAGCGTTCCCACGTGTCTATTATGCGATGAGCCAACAAGAGCCCGCCTTAGCAAAACTCGCACGTGTCAGTGAAAAAACAAAAACCCCTGTGGTAGCGGTCGTGGTGTCTTCCGTGATGGCGTCGATTTTAGTGTTCTTTGCAATCAGTGATTTGATTTCACTCGTTGCTTTTGGTGGGTTAGTCTTCAATACGCTGATCTTTATTTCACTCTTTAAGTTCCGCAAAGAAAGCACCACGGAAGAAGGGGTTTATCATGTCCCATTTTATCCTTACCTGCCTCTATTGAGCATCGGTGTGACGTTATTCTTATTATTAGCGATATTCATTCAAAATCCAGTGCCTTCTCTGATTGGGACAGGGGTGGTCATCATTAGCTTTCCAATTTTCTATATCTTAAACAAGATATTAAAGAGTGATGCCTAAGCGTCACTCTTTTTACTTTAGTTTAAACTCGGTAGATTACATACAATGTCACGATAATGACTTTGCATTTACTTGTTAAAAAAAACTTAAAAAGCTATAATGTAATTAAGGGGAATGACAACCTAAGTTCACGTGTCGAAATATAGACACGATTTTGTAATTTATGCCTTGTTGAAAGGGGTGGGTGCCAATGAAAAAACGAGTGCGCCACTTGCGGTGTTTTATGAAAAAACATCCATTTAATCGTAAAGGATTTACGGTCATAGAAACGGTGGCTGCAATCACCATTATTTCTTTGGTACTTGTGAGTGCTTTTGCGATTGCGATTAATACAAGAATTCAACTTATCGCACAAGAAAGACGAATCTTGGCACAACAAGAGATAACCCTTGTAAGAAGCCAAACGATGGCACGTGTCATCGTAGACTTAATTAGAACAGACTTAGATACAAGACCAAATAATCAAGTAGTTTTAAGAAAAGCAGAGAACTTAGGTGAAATTATCGTCATTGATGATAATGGTGAAGTCTTTGAAGATTGTAGTGCAGGAAGCGGCAGTCCTTACGAGTCTTTATGTGAGCTATTTAACGATGACTTCGACTTTGATGATGCCATGGAAGTCCAGTTATTATTAAGGCTACAGAGCAGCGGTATTGAGGTAATTGAAGTTACTGTTACTGCACAGTATCATGATAATAGAACCGTTTCAGTTGAAGGTCTTGTTTTTGTTCCTAGTCCATAAAGGGTCTTTAATATTAATATTACAATTAGAGTTTTGTGTAAAAAGGGGGAAACCTAATGCGTCAGAATAAACAAGGTATTACCCTTATTGAGCTTTTAGGGGCATTGGTTTTATTAGGCATATTGATTGGGCTCATTTCATCGACCATAGCAATTTTTATACGGACAAGCAATGAGAGTGTGACGGAAACTCAAGTTCAAACAGAAGGATTATTGTTAGTTAGATCTATTGAAAGCAGAATCAACAATTTTGGTCCAAATGGGATTGATGATGATGGTTGTGTTAGCGTAAACGCACCACCGGAATGTCTTAGATTAATTAGAGTAGTAGATAGCGTTGAAACAGCTTTAGAGATCTATCTATTTGATAATCAAATTTTTGTCGGTGAGAATCCAGTTTTCGTTCGAGAACTCGTTGTATCAGACTTTGAAATTATCGTTGAAGAAGTGAATAACAACGTTATTGTTAACACCGTTGTAAAACTGAAATTTGATTTAAGTGATACAAGGGAGTTCACTTTTAGATCGAGTAACTTGTTTAGACAAGATTAAAGAATTTTATCGAGTGAAAATCCAGAATATAAAAAGGGGTGTTTCAATAAATGAAACACCCTTTAGTTTTTAGATAATATTTATAAATTAAAGATTTTTTATCGAATAATTTGAAGAATATTTGATGATTCACCGTCATTGATTTGGCCTGTATTATCGAAAATTTCTTCATATATTGGTAGTTGAAAATTAACATTGGTTGACGAAACTGAGTTTATACGGATCTGCCCAGAGCTGAATCTAGTTTTACTAATGTTTCCAGACGCAAACGTGTCACCCTTAACTTCAATATGACCTTGATGTCGGCTAACCGCATTAATATCATGTTGAACATCTAAGTTACCGTTTAGGATAATGTCTCCATGACTACGGACTTCCAAATTAGTATGTCCTAAAACCAGTGTGTGTTTTTTAACTTCGAAATTTCCTTGATGATTATTTCTGATATCTAGATAATCTTGAACACTAAGAGTTCCGTGAAGAATGACTTTACCGTGACTTTCTAAGATAACCATAACATAGCCATAAACAACAACATCACCATCAACTTCAATGTCTCCTTGGTGTTTATTGACGATATCTAGGTTACCTATAATGATTAAGTCTCCATTAATATTAACGTCCCCATGACTTTCAGTCTTTATAAGAGTAGAGCCATAAACAACAACATCACCATCAACTTCAATATCTCCTTGGTGTGTACTGATTAAGTCTAAAACGCCATCAACAATTAAATCTCCATTAATATTAACATCCCCGTGACTTTCGACTTTTATGGAGGCAGGACCACGAGTGATGACATCGCCGTCAATCTCGATATCTCCTTGGTGGCTACTTTTGATTGTGAGTTCACTGTAAGTAGTTAGACTCCCGTTTAAAACAATGTCACCATGAGAAGATACATCAATAGATACGGGTCCATGAGCAACAACATCACCGTTAAGCTCGATGTCGCCTTGATGAGCGGTAGAAAAATTTAAAGCATTTTGCACATAAAGATTACCATCTATACTAATATCACCATGTTGTTCTGTATTAAATGATGCAGATCCATTAACCTTAACATTACCAACTATTTCAAAATCACCTTGATGGGTTGTGTTTATTTCAAGATGCCCATCTATGAAAAGTGTCTTTCCTTCAGCAACAATTATATACCCATTATTTTTGTTGTTGTTGATTATCCAATTACCATTAATCACGGTATCCTCATGAAACTCATGGGCTGAGCCCGATGGCACAGAAGAAGAGTTTTCGACCTGACTCATTTGATCTTGCAAAGTAACATTACCACCAGTCCCAAAAACAATGTAACTACTGACTCTTTGGCCGTTACTTCTGATAAATGATACTCTTACACGATTCGTTCCTTCAATAGGCTCCCATAGTAAGTCAAGTGTTTCCCTTAAGTTGTGATCAATTTCATTGTTAGCTCTTACTGCATCTAAAAACACGTCCAGATTATTTCTCGCTTTAAATGACTCTTCAGAGCTCTCTGCATCACTCGAAACCATCATTGTCATATTCATGACCATAATGAAAAGACCAGCGACGATTCCAGAAACGAGCACAAAGGTACCTAAAACAGTTGGAAATGCCAAGCCACGCTTGTTTTTAATT
>SKFS01000095.1 GCA_007117885.1 Candidatus Izemoplasma sp. | reverse complement strand
TTATTCCCAATATCAGCGTAATTGAAAACGTTGAAATGGGCATGGTCTTTTCAGGAGTCAAACGTACGGAAAGACGAAAGCGTGCACTAGAAGTATTGTCCCGTGTTGGACTTCTGGAACACATTCATAAAACAAGTGCTGAAATATCAAGTGGTCAAAAGCAACGGGTCGCCATTGCCAGAGCGCTGGTTAATGACCCCGAAATCATCTTAGCGGATGAACCAACAGGAGCACTTGATAGTTCTTCGGGTTATGAAGTCATGCAATTGATTAAAGAAATTGCGAGCGATAAACTTGTCATTATGGTCACCCATAATGAAGAGATTGCAACGCAGTATGCAACACGCATTATCCGTTTAAGTAATGGTAAAATTGTTGATGATTATAAGCAAAAACCGAAGTTTTATCATGATCCATATCAACCTGAGTACCAAAATATGACCGTTTTAACTGCTTTTAAGCTTGCATTGAGTAATGTTAAACATAAACTGCTTAGAACACTCTTAATTGCCTTTGCAGGAAGCATTGGTATTATGGGTATCGCCTTAGTTTTGGCCATGTCGAATGGGTTTTCTCAAGAAATTAACGCCATTGAATCAGAAACACTCTCCTCGATGCCGATCGTTATTAGTGAGTTTCCAAGAACACATATGGGTTTAGCTGATATCGGCGATACCCTTTCAAACCCAGTTCGCGTGTTTAATCCGATTTCACCTGGCGATGCAACACGACATCGGAATATTATTCGCCAACCCTATATTGACTACTTAGAAAATATCGATCCTTCTTTTGTTGATGCCATTCAATATAATTATGGCGTTCAATTGATTTTTATGAGTCGCAGTAATGATGAGGTTATAACGGCATCATCAAAACAGTTAATGATGCGCAGTTTGCCTAGTAGTCAAAACTACCTTAACAGTCAGTTTACTTTAGAAGCTGGACGTTTTCCCACAACACCGTATGAAATCACCGTTGTGGTCGACGCTAGAAATCAGATCGATGCGAGTTATTTAGAGTTTATAAATGTCGATTATGAAGGGTTTGTTTCGTTTGAGGATATTTTAGGAAAAACGATTGTTGTCGCGATGAATGATGATATTCAAATCGATTACGACCCCGTGGCAAATGTGGTGTTGCGCACGGTTGATGAAAACAGTTATCAAAATGGCATAAATCTCACAGTAACTGGCGTTTTACGGGCCATCCCTGGGAGTGTTGAAGCAGACAGTTCTGGTCTTTACTATCAAACAACCTTAGAACGTGCTTTTATTGACTTAAACATTAACTCCTCGTTTTGCCAAGTGTTAAACACCACAGATACAACGGACTACACTCAAGATCAAATCGATGGTTTAAGTCTTCAACGCATTCGCAATGGCTGTCGTGATTTACCGTATTTAATACGCATCTATCCGACTTCAATGGAAGCTAAAGAACAGGTTTTACTCTATTTAGATGCCTTCAATGTTGGACTCCCGGTTCTTGGGCAAATCTTTTACACCGATAATGCCCAATTAATTACCGACGTGTTACGAAGCATTATTAATAATATCTCGATTATCTTACTTAGCTTTTCAGCGATTGCCTTACTGGTTTCCTCGATTATGATTGGGATGATTACTTATGTAACCGTCCTTGAAAGAACAAAAGAAATCGGGATTATGCGAAGCGTTAGGGCAAGAAAAAAAGATATCACGCGGATTTTTAATACTGAAACAATGATTATTGGTTTTATTGCAGGAATTCTTGGCATTGGTTTAACCTTACTCAGTGCCATCCCTCTTAACTACTATTTAGAAAACTTCATGATTGATTTTGAGCGCTTGGTTCTCTTAAGAGTCGACCATGCGATTTACTTAATTATTATTAGTGTTATCTTGACCTTTATTGCAGGATTGATTCCTTCTCTCATCGCTGCCAATAAAGCTCCCGCGATTGCACTCAAACATAATGAGTAAAAAAAAACAAACTTTCCGATTGGGAAAGTTTGTTTTACAGGCTGTAGACAAAGTCTAGTTACTAAAACTTCGATCAATTATTAAAAATGTAGTATAATAAATACGAAGCACACCATCTACACTTCGAGTGTTGACCGATGGGTGCTTCCTTTTATTTTAAGTTTTCCTATGGAAAACTAATCGAATTAAACGGCTAAAAATAGCCGTAAATTTGGTATAATAGAAGTGTAAGGATGTGATCAAATGTTGACGAAAGATAAGAATAAATCGCAAGCCTATGAGTTCGTACTTATTGATGATTTAGTGCCTGAAAATCATCTGGTTAGAAAGCTTGATAAACATATTGATTTTAATTTTATCTATGATTTAGTTGAACCCCTCTATTGTAAGGATAACGGAAGACCGAGTATTGATCCTGTCGTTCTTTTTAAGATGGTCTTCATTAGTTACTTGTTTGGGATAAGAAGTATGCGACGTACAGTTGAGGAAATCAAACTTAATATGGCCTATCGTTGGTTTTTAGGGTTAAAGATTACAGACCCTGTCCCCCATTTTTCAACCTTTGGTAAAAACTACGAACGACGCTTTAAAGATACTACGGTTTTCCAAGATATCTTTGATGAGATAGTTAGGCAAGCACTTGCGCATAATTTAATTGACGCACAAGAATTTTTCACCGATTCAACCCATCTAAAAGCGAATGCGAATAAGAAGAAATACAATAAAGGACACGTTCGAAAAGATGCACAAAAATACACCAAAGAACTGATGAGTGAAGTGAATAAAGAACGCGATAAGTTAGGTAAAAACCCGTTTGATGATACGGATGACGATGATGAGACGCCTACTGATAATACGAACGAAGTGAAAGAACGTAAAATATCGAAAACGGACCCTGAAAGTGGCTACTTGTTTAGGCCTGGAAAACCAGAAGGCTTTTATTACTTAGAACACCGAACAGTAGATGGAAAGGCGAATATTATTCTTGATTCTCATGTTACACCCGGTAATGTCCATGATACGCAACCGTTTATTGATCGCGTGAATGCCATTAAAGCGCGTTATGGTTTATGGCCTCAAGCTTTTGCGCTTGATGCCGGATATATCTCCAATGAAATTAGTCATTTCTTAGTCTCTAATCAAATCTATGGTGTGCTTGGTTATAAGCGCAAAGGTGCGAGTAAAAATGCCAAAGGCTACCCTAAAAAAGCCTTTATCTATATTAAGATGCACGATTACTTTATTTGTCCCAACGATCAAATAATGACGTATAGAAATATTCGTAGAGATGGCAATAAAGAGTACCGCTGTGAGAAAGGCATATGTCAGTCTTGTCCCCTCGCCAAAGCCTGCCTTTCACCGACACAATCGATGAAACTCATGACTAGGCATCTGTGGGAAGATCATTACGATCAACTTCAACTTAATAAGAAAACCGATTATGGTAAAGGACTTTATAGAAGACG
>SKFS01000027.1 GCA_007117885.1 Candidatus Izemoplasma sp. | reverse complement strand
GTAAGGACTATTTGGCTTTAAATGAGTCGTTTCGGTAAAGAGCCCTTCTTTTCCTAGTGCTCCATACACTTCATCTGTAGAAACCTGTAAAAACTTAACGCCTTTTTTAAACTCTTTTGAATATTTATCATCAGGATCGATTTTCCAGTGTTTTTTAGCAACATCAAGTAAGACTTGCGTCCCTATGACATTGGTTGTTAAGAAGATTTCAGGTTCATCGATGCTGCGATCAACATGAGATTCTGCGGCGAAGTTTATTACAGTGTCAAAAGCATGCTCTTGAAAAAGTTTTTCGACTAATGAACGATCTCGTATGTCACCTTTGACAAAAACAAAGCGTGTATCATCTTTGATGTCTTCGAGATTTTCAAGGTTACCGGCATAGGTTAAAACATCTAGACAGACGATAGTGATGTCTTGATAATCATTGAGTGTTTTACGGATATAATTGCTGCCAATGAAGCCAGCACCACCTGTAACAAGTAGCGTTCTCATACACGATTCTCTTTCACGATACTCAAAATATATTTACCATAATCTGTCATTTTAAGTTCATTACCAATCGCTTTAAGTTGTTCCTTGGTAATGAACCCTCTTCGCCAAGCAATCTCTTCAATACACGAGATATAAAACCCTTGTCGCGATTGTACCGCTTCTACAAACTCAGAAGCCTTCAACATTCCTTCAGGTGTTCCTGTATCCAGCCATGCCATGCCTCGTCCTAAGAGTTCTACTTTGAGTTTGCCTTTTTCTAAATAGGCATTGTTAACTGAGGTAATCTCGATTTCACCACGTTTTGAAGGTTTGACATTTTTAGCGATTTCAATGACATCATTGTCATAAAAATATAAACCCGGAACAGCATAACTTGATTTGGGTTGTTTGGGTTTTTCTTCGATACTTATTACATTCTTATTTTCATCAAATTCAACAACACCAAACTCTGTTGGGTTATTGACAGGATAACCAAAGATGGTTGCCCCATCTTTATTCTCTTTTGCATGATCTAGCACTCTTGTTAGATTTTGTCCATAAAAGACATTGTCACCAAGAATTAAACATACTCTGTCCTTAGCGATAAATCTCTCCCCTAGAATAAAAGCGTCTGCAAGTCCCTTTGGTTTCTCTTGTACAATGTATTCCAATCGAATACCGAGTTTACTGCCATCTTCTAAAAGACGTTCGTAAACCGGAACATCTTCAGGTGTAGATATAATCAAAATATCCTTAATCCCTGCGAGCATGAGCACAGACAAAGGATAGTAAATCAGTGGTTTATCATATATTGGCAACAACTGCTTAGAGATAACTTTAGTCATCGGATAAAGACGTGTCCCTTTACCCCCAGCGAGTACAATCCCTTTCATAGCTCCCCCTTTATTGAATAAAATTCTTTGATACTTTCCACTACAAATGAAACTTCATTTGTTGAAAGTCCGTAATATATCGGCAACCTCAAAAGCCGCTGACTTTCTTTAGTTGTATACTTATCCTCGCCGATAAAAACTCCGTACTTCTTTCCTGCTGGTGAGGAGTGTAAAGGAATATAATGAAAGGCTGTTTGAATGTCTTTATCTTTGAGAAAGGTCATCAAATCGTCCCTTTCTTCTAAATCTTTAGCTTTAATGTAAAACATGTGGGCATTATGCTCACACTCTTTAGGAACAATGGGTAGATCGATATAGCCTTGAACGTTAAGTTCCTTAAGTGAATCATAATACTGATTCCAAATGGCTTTTCGTTGTTCGTTTATTTCATCGGCTTTTAAAAGTTGAGGATACAAATAAGCTGCATTGATATCGCTCGGTAAAAAGGAGCTCCCTATGTCGACCCACGTATATTTATCTACTTGTCCACGAATAAACTGACTTCGATTAGTTCCCTTTTCGCGAATAATCTCTGCTCTTTGATTAAAGTTGGAGTTATTAATAAGCAGAGCGCCACCTTCACCCATTGTATAGTTTTTTGTATCGTGAAAGCTATACGTCCCTAAATCACCGATTGATCCTAACGCTCTGCCTTTGTAAGTTGCCATAACCCCTTGTGCAGCGTCTTCAACAACGTACAGATTATGTTTTTTTGCAATACTCATAATGGCGTCCATATCACAAGAAACACCAGCGTAATGTACGGGAATGATGGCTTTTGTTTTTGGTGTAATGGCTTGTTGAATTAGCTTCTCATCTATATTCATCGTATCCGGGCGAATGTCAACAAAGACGATCCTAGCGCCCCTTAAAGCAAAAGCATTCACAGTCGATACAAAGGTAAAGGAGGGTGCAATGACTTCATCGCTTTCTTTTACCTCAAGTAGAATAGCCGACATCTCCAATGCATCCGTACAAGACGTTGTTAGAAGCGTCTTACCCACATTAAATCGCTCTTCTATCCATGTATGGCATTTTTTAGTGTAAAAACCGTCGCCAGATAGTTTTTCAAAATCTATAGAAAACTGTTTGTTGCAGTAAGGTTTATTGAAGTTAATCATGGGCCAAACCTCGTCCTGAATGATTTTAAAGGTAATAAATTCTCACCTGTGTCATAATAAGCCTTTTTAATCATAACTGCATTTTCTCCACACAGGACAATTGGCATACTATCCTTTAACTTAATAACCTTCCCTGGTGAAACTATCTCAACTCTAATAGGATAGACTTCTGCGTCTTCAATGATTAGTTTCTTTTCTCCAATCGTAGTCATTGCTCCTAAATATGGGTATCCAACAGAATCAATAAAGCGACAGATGTAACTTGCGCTTTTTGACCAGTCAATGTAATAATCATCTTGATCCCGCCATACACTATAAGTGGCACTTGAATCATTCTGAGAAACTCTTGGTAATGGAATTTCATTAATATAGTCTTTAATTATCTTTAGAATTAACTCCGAATACAGCTTTGCTACAATGTTTATTGCATCTTCAATCTTAATAGGGTAGGAAATATTAACACTGCTTTGGTATATAATATCTCCGGTATCATACTCATCAGATGCATACAATGCTGTAACTCCTAATAGTGATTCTTCTTTAATGAGCATGTTTGGTATTGGTGAAAAGCCTCGATATTTGGGTAGCAAAGAATCATGCAAAATAATTAAGTTTATTGTATCATGTATCATTTTTCGCCATCCAATAGCAAACCTTAACCCATGAAAATCTCTCAAATGCTTAGAATTATTTAAGATTCTTATGCTGTGCTCAACACAAATTGTTTTGATCTTGTATGAGTAGTCATCCTTAACATTCTCATCTCGCCCAACATAAACACCGTAAACAATATCAGCTCCGAAAGTTGATAAAATGGACTCAATAACGTTTTTGCCTTTTTTGTTCATTAAATATAAGACGATTTGCTTCATAAATCCTCCGCAAAAATCTCTTGCCAATTTTTTACCAAGATGTTCTCATTAAAATTAGCTTTGATTATCTGAATGTTATTCGAAAAATCCTTATTTTCAAACTTTTC
>SKFS01000012.1 GCA_007117885.1 Candidatus Izemoplasma sp. | reverse complement strand
TCTACAAAAGAATGTCGCAATAAACGTGTCCGCTTCACAGATGTTAACGTTATTATATCAAAGCTTGGGGTTTTTTCAAGGTTTAATACTTGCGATTTTCATCTTTATAAAACATTGTGTTCCCTTCACTACGTGTGAAAGTTGTTCGCTCGCTTGCACTAAGAATCTCATTAGTATAAAGAGTGTATAACACACACGTCTTCAAAAACTCACCTTTATCGAGCAGTTCATTCTCAACATCTTCAAGTGTTAACGTATCCTTTTCAATGAATGTTTTAGTTAGATTTATCATGTAATAGACTGAATAAGGGTTCGTCTTGACATTTTCTCGGTGTTGTTCTTGAAGGGTTTCAAGTTCCTCTTGTAAATGCGCAAATGCTTGATCTAAAGCTTCCTTATCAAGCTCAAAAAGATGGATTAATACGTCAATTAAAGCGGATGAAAAGCGCATTGATGGTTGATTTTGATAAGAGTCTGTGTAATTTTCTTTTAAATCCTCATTAACTTTTTTTGCCAGAGCAAAATCACCCGCAAAGACATTTGCCATCGCGTAGTTTTGTAGACGCACTGCTTGAAAGATGCGCTTCGATGAGGTCGGACGACGGTAAATAGACTCGACCGATTCTAAGTGTTCTTTCGCTTCACCGTACAAGTATAAACGTTGATGCATCGCTTGGTAGGCTCTTGAAGTATTGCGACGCATAATAATTCTTAATCCGAAGATAAAAATAAACCCTAGAAGAATGACTTGGAAAACTTCTAGTTCAACGACATACAAAAGCACAGGAACCATTAATAAGTATCCAATCCATCCAACATAAAATAAGATTCGATTAATTTTGAAATCGTAGACCATCGTTTTTACTCCTTTAACCTAAGCTTTGGACGAAAATACGGAAGTATTGCAAGCCAAAACCATATAATAAAAAGCCAACAATTGGTGTGAAATCCATTTGACCAATGACAATAATCCCCCGAAAGAGTCGCATGTAAGGATCAGCGATTTGGTGGATAAACGCATAAAATTTAGTGGTGCGAATTTCAGGAATCCAACTGAGTAATACGTACATAATTAAAACATAATAATAAATCTGTAATAGGGTTAATAAAATCGTAAAAAATATTTGCATAGTTTACTCCTTATACTTCGATAGCGCTTTGCGTAGCGTGCGATCCTTAAGATCCTTTTTTGTCGCAAAAACAAACACTTTTTCGCGAATCACTTCAACTTCCCCATCGATAGCGTAAACAACCCCACTTAAAAACATAATCGCTTGATTACTTTTAACGACATTGTGCTCTTCAAAATCCACGATTAGTGGTTTTCTTGACATCAATGTGTTCGCAAGATCAAAAACATCAATCTCGTCATTCATTTTAACTAGTTCTAAACGGTCATATGCGGATTTTTGTCTTCCCATACAGTGCCTCCGTCCAATAATATACGTCCTAATCTTAACACAGTTGCACCGACTTCCAAAGCGATGTGATAATCTTGACTCATTCCCATGGATAAGCCGGTTAAATCAGGCAGTTCTTTTTGATAGTAATCGCGCAGTTGCTTCAGCAAATTAAATTGCGTACGGATGCGTGATTCATCGTCGGTTTCTTCAGCCATGCCCATCAGCCCTATTAAGCGAATGTTCTGAAGCGGTTTAACTGCTTCGATAGCTTCACCGAGTTGCTGTGGGGCAAAGCCATGTTTTTGGTCTTCTGAGGAAATATTGACTTGTAAATAGCAGTCTAAGGGACGACTTCGTCGCCGGTTAATCTCTTGGGCTAACTTGATGCGATCAAGCGAATGGAGCACATCGATGTGATCAATGATGTGCTTGACTTTCTTTGTTTGCAACGTTCCGATGAAATGCCAATGAATGGGGTAATCTTGCAAGATTACCTGTTTACTTTTGAGCGCATCATCGCGATTTTCTCCAAAATCGACAACGCCTGCATCAAGAAAAGCCTTGAAATCAGTAAACGTTTGCAAGTACTTACTCGCCATGACAATTTGGACATGAGGATAATTTTTCTTTAGTGTTTTTAACAGGCGATTATTCATAGTTTTTTTCGTCTCCAAATAAATATCATGATGCTCACACATAAGAGTAATCCAGCACTCGCCATCCAGTTGTAGGTGACAGTATGTTCAAAATAGAGCATTTGAACTGTCAGTACGACGATTACGAGAACGAGGATGAGGGTAAACCATTGTTTCATTGTATCACCATTAATGATGATAGCATCGTAGTAAAAAAGTATGCTACCATACTTTTTTAGTTTATTTAAAACGTGATTTTAACCAAGATGGAATGGTTGTTTTGCTTGGTTCTTCTTCTTTTTCGTTAATCTCTGGTGTTTTATGTTTCTTTTTCTGTTTCTTTTTGCCTTTTTTGCTGGTGCTTTCCTTCGACGACGGATGAGTGTCATTGTCAACATCTTCCGCATCACTCGGTGTAAAGTCACTCTCTGACATACCGAGAGTTGAAAGCTCTATTTTGCGGTTTTCGTCAAAGCCAGCAGCAATGACGGTAACGATAACTTCATCTTCAAGATCTTGATTAATGGTCGCACCATAAATCACATTAATTTCTGTCGAACTGGCAGCTTGAATTGCTTCAATGGCCTCAGTGACTTCCCATAACGCGACATTCGTGCCACTCGTCACATTAACAATGGCATCCGTTGCGCCGTCGATATGGGCGTCTAGTAACGGTGAATGGATGGCTTTTTTCGCAGCTTCAATGGCACGATTTTCACCTTCGGCAATGCCGATGCCCATAAGCGCTGTTCCTTTATCTTTCATAACGGTTTTTACATCGGCGAAATCGAGGTTAATCAATCCCGGTACAGTAATGACTTCAGCGATACCTTGAACCCCTTGGCGTAAAACATTATCGGCTTCACGGAAAGCTTCAAGCATTGAGGTCGAACGATCGGTTACATAGAGTAAACGATCATTTGGAACGATAATCAAAGTGTCTACATAAGGTTTTAACGCATCGAGCCCTTCTAAAGCGGTCGCCACACGGCGACGACCTTCAAACTTGAATGGTTTGGTTACAATGCCAACTGTTAAGCAGCCCATTTCTCTTGATATCTTCGCGATGACCGGCGCTGCACCAGTGCCTGTGCCACCTCCCATGCCTGCAGTAATAAAAACCATATCTGTATTTTGCATTAACTCTCGTAACTCATCTTCACTTTCTAACGCGGCACGGCGACCAATTTCGGGATCGGCGCCAGCACCGAGTCCACGCGTAAGAAGTTTGCCTATTTGCAAACGGATATCCGCTTTCGATTGTCGCAGTACTTGTGCATCAGTATTAATCGCCACGAACTCCACACCTTGGACTTCGTTTTCAATCATTCGGTTGACGGCATTACCGCCGCCCCCACCGACACCGATGACTTTGATTGAAGGTTTTTGGCTGAAATGATCATTTTGTTCGAACATAGTTTGACCCCCATTAAATCTTTAGCCTTATTATAACGCATATAGGTAAATAATTAAACCATAATTATTGCTTAT
>SKFS01000145.1 GCA_007117885.1 Candidatus Izemoplasma sp. | reverse complement strand
TAGCAATCGGTTTAGTTATAGCAACACTTGTAATCATCAGTTTAGGATTAGCAATGGGGTCACAGACGACGTTAGGTTTTGAAGATAAGGAAGCACCAGAGTATGTACGGCTTGGTTTTGAAGATAAGGAAGCACCTGAGTATGTGCGGCTTGGTTTTGAAGATAAAGAAGCACTTGAGTATGTGCGGCTTGGTTTTGAAGATAAAGAAGCACCTGAATATGTACGGCTTGGTTTTGAAGATAAAGAAGCACCTGAATATGTACGGTTATAAAACTCTATTTTGAAAGGATGACCAAAATGATTAAAAAAGAGTTTATGATTGAGTTAAATGGGATTATTGGAACTATTCATACCTATACACGCAATCCTTTTATGATGGGCTATACACAAGAACTAAAAAAAGCTGTTGAAATCAATGATTTCGATACCGTCAAAATGGTTTTAGATCGTGTTATTGATTGGTACAATGAAGAGTTTGAAAAGATTATTAGCGATGAGTATGTCCTAAATAAGAACTCACATGAAAAAGCCTATGGCATACTAAGAGAGTATCGTCAAGCGCTACAAAGCTAGTTATTACGGATTTATTATATCACAAAATGTCACATTGTAACGTAAACTTTACAATCAAAAAGAACGGGCCTCCCGTTCTTTTTTACATAAAAAAAGCCACAACCTAAAGGCTGCAGCTTTCGCTACTAGTTTTAGTTATCGATCCATCGACTTACCGATTCTTTTTATGATTACGCAAGGCATAATCAAACGGTGTAGACATATCGTTGATGACGGTAATTTTTTGGAAGTTCTCGCGCAAGAGTTGACGAACTTCATCAGCTCTTAAACGTCGTTCCATTTTACGCTGATTCTCAAGAATAACATTTTCTGCATCTCTAGGTTCTTCAAATTTTTTGCGCTTTTCCATAGATACCATCCTTTCCTTAAGATACTTTAATTATACTCTTAATTAACGATCTAAACAAGGAAAAGACGTGTTCGACTGACCAGCGAGTCTGATCTATTGTTGTTTTCGATGCTTGATTTTAGGTTTTATAACGCACGCACCTTCTGGGTCAACTTCTTCGCATCGAATGAATGAGTGTCGCAATCCAAACGGACCGAGCAACTCATAGACTAATGTCCCGATAATTACGACAATTAAGATTAAGTTACCTTGCTCGGTATTAGATAGTTGACTTCTAGCATAGAAGGCAAGACCAATGGCTGCTTGGGCTTGTGGTAATAAGCAAAAGCCTAAGTATTTCCTTAAATTAACACTTGAACTGGCGATAACGCCGCCTAAGTACGAACCAAAGACTTTGCCAATGATTCTGAAAACAATGTATACACTTGCATAAAGAACAATGCGTGTCAAGAGTGCACTTGTGGTTTCTAAGTAGAGCAGAAAAATGATTTCGGCACCGACAATCGTAAAGAATGTAATCATAATAGGTGGAAAAAACTGATCCAACATCGCTTCGGTTTCATGTTTAGCAAGATGGGTAGATAAGTTCGCAAAGACAATGCCGACCCCCATCGGTAAAAGAATTGGTGAGAGATGAATGTGAAGACCAAAAAGGGTTAGCCCTCGATTCGCCAAGGCGATAGAAACTAAAATAGTCACTAAAAGAGTGACAAAGACAACTAAGTCTTTATCGTAATCTTCATAGCGAAGCTGTCGGATGATGGTACGAAACGCAAAACCAATGAGAATCGCTAGACCAATCGAGAATACGAGTTCAAGGATAGGACCCTGAAACAAACTAATGAATGTAATGGGGTTGCCTTGTTCAACACTCACACCAAAGGCTAAAATCGCGCCAAATAGTAAAATCGCAAAGGCATCTTCAACCCCATGAAGCGGAACTAATGTGTCTGTGAGGACCCCTTTAGTTTTATAGCGTTTGGTCATTTGTAAGATCGGTCCAGGTTCCGTGGCAATGCCAATCGCGCCAAGGATTAATGCTATATGCAACTCTAAGCGGAATACCCAAAGGCCGACGGCAGTAATGATGAACGTTAGCAACGCTTGGGTGAGGGTAACGACAAAGACTTCTTTATGGCGGGATTTTAACTTTTTAAAATCCAACTCTAACCCGATACTGAAGGCGATAAAACCTAGACATATCGTTGTGATTAAAATAAACACATCAATTAAATCAGTATAGCCTAAAAGACTTAAAATGATGCCTGTAATAATACCTAAAGTGAGGTATCCCGTCACGTTAGGAATTCGGTGGCGCTCCGCAAGTCTGCCAACGAACATACCCACTAAAACCATGCCTGAAATGAGTAGTATAACATTGTATACAATTGGATTGGTGGCTAAAAAAAACATGTTATCCCTTCTTCGACTTAGTTTTAACGCTGTTTTTCTCGACTGCGATGTTTAACACGATCAATCACGATGAGTGTTGCAATGACTATCACGGCAACCCCAGTAAAGTTAAAAAATGCGTCGCGATAAGCGTCGGGGTGAAGCTCAGTGGTGAGCCCAACGAAAAACAATAAAACAAAAACAAGCAACTGGGCAATAACGTATGGAACTAAGTAACTAAGCAGTTTGTTTTTAAATGGATAAATGAAAAATAAAACCATCGTCACTGTAGCAATAAAGACAAACCCACCTCGCATTAAAATATGGGCATTGGTATCTTCTAACTGACCTGTGATCAATTGTAAAATACTGCTAGTTAACGTTGTTAAAGTGAATAAAATAGAAAAGATAATTGTGCCTTGCCATAATGCTTTTTTCATAACTCGTCCTCCTGATATTTAGTGTCCATATGTATTGTATAAGAAACGCGTATGAACTGCAATGGTTATCGGTTAATTCAATGAAGATTCCCACGAAGCATAACGCTTGCATTCGTATACCCTGTAGGGTATCATGATAACGATAAATTTATTTTTTAGGAGGATGAGGTATGCTCTGTGACACAACGTTAACCAATCGCGTTAAACGTGCGCATGGACAAATGCAAGGTGTTTTAACGATGATGGAAAATCAAGCTGCCTGTGAAGATATTGTCAATCAGCTTAAAGCGATTCGATCAAGTATCGATAAAGCCATTGGTTTGTTAACAGCAACAAACCTTATTCAAACTATAGAAACGGAACACAACATTAAACTTGACAATATTCATGACGCGATTAAGTTAATCGTGAAAAGCAAGTAGAAAGAGGCGATGAAATTGATTAACTTAAACTTAGAATCCACCGTCACATCTTCTGATTTCGATCGTGTTGTCAAATGGGATCTTTTAATCATAGGTGGTGGTCCTGCTGGATTAAATGCCGCGCTTTATGCTAAGCGTAAAGGACTAACCTGTGGGATTATCTCTAAAGAAATAGGGGGTCAGTTGCACAACACCACCGATGTTGATAATTATTTGGGCTATAAACTGATTGAGGGTAAAGATTTATCCCATCAGTTTGTCAACCATGTCAATAGCTTAGAAGTGCCCATCTATAAAGATGTCAATGTCCTCTCGATTGAAGTGATGAATCCTGATTTCAAAATCAGTTTAGACGATGGCAAAGTGCTCTACAGTAAAACTCTGCTTATGGCCACAGGCGGAATGCCAAAAAAACTGGCGGTTCCCGGTGAAGAGTTTTACGCAAATAAAGGAGTTTCCTATTGCACGACGTGCGATGCACCGTTTTTTAAAGACAAGCATGTTATTGTTGCTGGAGGTGGTAATAGTGCTGCTGAAGCTATCTTGGATTTAAGCCACTGGGCCCAACATATTACTGTCGTACATCGTAGCCAATGGCGTGCCGATAAAATCTTACTCGATAAAATTTATGCGTTGAACAATGTTACTGTTCATTTAGAAACTCAGCTCTTAGAAGTTTTTGGCGAAGCACAAATGACAGGTGTCAAAGTTTTTGATAAAACAACGAAACAAGAAAAAACCATTGCTGCTCAAGGCTTATTTATCGAAATCGGCAATCTTCCCAAAAGTCATCTCGTACGGGATTTAGTTCAAACGAATCCCCAAGGTGAGATAATCGTTGATGAAAACCAAATGACATCGGTTCCTGGTTTATACGCAGCGGGCGATGTTACTCAGCAAGTTTTTAAGCAAATCGTTATTTCTGCAGCAGATGGGGCAAAAGCTGCTCTGGCTGCAACCCAATACCTAAATCAAACATATAAGGAGAATTCAAATGGCGAAATTATTTAATGAAGAGGTACAAAAGCAATTAAAAGAAATTTTAGCACAGACTCAAGAAAAGATAACACTTGTTTTGTTTACGAAGGAAGGCTCGTGCCCAACTTGTAGTGAAACAAAACAACTTCTAGAAGAGGTCACAGAGTTAAGTGATAACATTGACCTTGAACTGAAAGATTTGGAAAGAGATCAATCCTTAGCAAAACAATATGGCGTGACGTTAACACCAAGTTTCGTTATCTTAAACGCAAAAGGTGAGTACAAAGGCGTTAAGTTCAATGGTATACCTGCTGGACATGAAATTAACTCATTTGTGAGTGCCTTACTCGAGATGTCAGGAATGACCCCTAAATTCCAAGAAAACATCGTTAAACGCATTGAAAAAATCAATCAGCCCGTCAATATTAAAGTCTTTGTGACTTTAGGTTGTCCTCATTGCCCTGGTGCTGTTCAAAACGCTCATCGTTTAGCTATGCTTAATGAAAACATTGAAGGCGAAATGATTGAAGCGCAAACTTTCGCAGAACTATCGAATAAGTTCAATGTCTCAGGCGTTCCAAAAATCGTTATAAATGATAAGTACGAGTTTGTCGGTAATCAACCGATTGAAACGTACTTAGAGCAAATCGAGAATATGTAAAAATAGTGTAGACCGTCTTGCGCGGTCTACACTATTTTTTATACTCTTCCTTTAATAATCCATAGACTAAACCATCGTAAAAAATGCCATCAGCATAGATTTTCTTTCTAAGTGTTCCTTCATGGTTAAAACCAAGTTTAATAAGTAGTTTTTGCGCCGGTTGGTTTTTACTTGAGGTTTCAGCCATTAGACGATTAAGTCCAAGGTGATTAAAGGCATGATGAATTATTAACTGCATGGCCTCATAGCCGTAACCGCGATGACGATCACTAACTTTAGCGATACCTAAACCTAAGCTTGCATGACGGTTCCGCCAATCTATATTTTGGACGGCTACATCGCCAATAATCTCCCCATTGGGTTTAAAAACGCCTAAGCGCAAATGGCTTTTATGTTGGCTTTTTTGCATCTCTTCAAACCATTCATCGGCGCTAGAAATAGCATAACCTAGTGGGCTATCGGTTTCGGTATCAACATCGTACTCATTGATGCGATAAAGTTCTCTACAATGTTCCTTCTCTAACGCCGACACATAAATGTTTTTTCCGTGTAGTTTCATTCTCATCACCTTTTAATAATATTTTTGATAGTTTTCTTTAGTTAAAATAAACTCAACACTTGTTCTTAGATGACCTAGCTGATCGCGCCAAACATTTTTATTAACACGCAGCTTTTCAAAAAAAAGTGTAGTATATACGTGTTGAGCGTGTGTGTTTTCGATCATTGTGTCAAGCCAAATCTCATTGATGGAGTACGTATCAAAAAGATGTTTAATCAATGATTTAAGGGCGATTTTACCGATACCTTGACCTTGTTTTTTTAACACACAAATTTTAATGCCAAGCGTTGCTCTACTGCCTTTAATAGTATGATTCATTTCACCAATCGGGCAGTGGTTTTCGTCTTCAATAATCCAAAGACAGTTATTCTCTTGATGTCTCAGGCGGTCCTCAAGCTGAGCGATATCGGTTTTTATGCCTTGAGGAAACCCGGCATGTGCCATGATTTCACCAGTAGCCCACCAAGTTGCGAGGGTTTTAGCATCATCTACCGCTGCTTTTCTTAAATAGCCCTTGTCTTCTAGTTTAATCATACGTTTTCTCCTAACTTGGTTGAGTTTATAGATTAACAAAATCTTAACAGATTTTTGCCTCAAAATAATTGAAAGCCTAGAGAAGCTATGGTATATTATACGCATTACTAATCAGTAATGTATGGGAGGTCTACTATTGCTTAATTTGTTTAAAGTCCTTGCCGATGAAAACCGACTGAAAATATTCATGATGCTACTTCATGAAGACTATTGCGTTTGTGACATCGTGCAATTTCTACAGTTAAAACAAGCCAACGTTTCAAAGCATCTAATGTATTTTAGAACGTGCCATCTTGTCGAATCAAATCGTTATGGAAAGTGGAACCATTATGCTATATCGAGCGCCACGCGAAACGAACTGAAAGACTTAATTCGTTTTATAAAAAACCTAGAAATCGCAAAAGAAATTGAAAAAAACTTGAAAAATTACGAGAAACAAACGTGTAATTAATGAGGTGAGACGATGAACTTTTTTGAGAAATACTTAACATTATGGGTTTTGTTATGTATGGTGATTGGTGTAATGATCGGTCAGTACATAAAGGTCATTCCTGATTTTTTATCCCAGTTCACTTATGCTGAAATCTCGATACCTATCGCTATTCTAATCTGGTTAATGATTTTTCCAATGATGCTTAAAGTTGATTTTACTAGTCTGAAAAACATCAAAAATAATCCCAAAGGGCTTTATTTAACCTGGGTTGTAAACTGGTTAATTAAACCCTTTACAATGTTTGCTATTGCCGGACTCTTTTTACTCTTCCTATTTAGCTCCTTCATTGAAGATACTCTCGCTAGACAATACTTAGCAGGAGCCGTTATTTTAGGTGCTGCACCTTGCACAGCGATGGTGTTTGTATGGAGTCATTTGACTAAAGGGAATCCGTCTTATACTGTTGTTCAAGTCGCCACAAACAATGTTATTTTACTGTTTGCTTTCACCCCTATCGTTGCATTACTAATTCGTTTTACTGGGGTTCTTGATACGATTGGGATGGTGTTACCTTTAGACACACTCATCTTATCGGTTGGGCTTTTTGTAGTGATTCCATTAACGGCGGGAATGCTTGTTCGTATTCGGGTGATTAATCGCCATGGTGAAAAGTATTTCACTGAATGCTTTTTGCCAAAATTTAAGCATATTACCGTTGCTGGGTTGCTTCTTACTTTAGTCTTAATCTTTGCCTTTCAGTCTCAAGTTATTGTTGATAATCCCCTTCATATTCTATTCATCTCAGTGCCGTTGATTATTCAAACCTTTGTAATTTTTTTCATTGCGTATTTTGCGGCGCAAACGTTGAGGTTAAGCCATGATATCTCTGCACCAGCAGCGATGATTGGAGCCTCAAACTTCTTTGAGCTAGCGGTGGCGGTGGCGATTGCTTTATTTGGTGCGCAATCCCCAGTAGCTTTAGCGACTACTGTGGGTATTATCGTCGAGGTTCCTGTCATGCTTATCCTCGTTTCTATTGCCAATAAAACCGTTCATTGGTTTAAGTTTACTTGATTATGGCGCAGTTTCATTCGTGGGGCTGCGTTTTTTTAATCCCCGATAATTCGAAGAAAGATTTTCCGAGTTCGAGGACCGTCAAACTCGGCAAAAAACACGCTTTGCCATGTGCCTAATAGTAATCGTTTTTCCATAAACAATACCGTTTGGTCAACACCGACCATCGAGGATTTTAAATGGGCATCAGAGTTGCCTTCTAAATGAGCAAACTCCTTACGATTCGGGAAGGCCTTTTCAAAACCTAATATTAGGTCTCTTAAAACATCAGGATCCGCGTTTTCATTAATCGTTACGGCAGCCGTTGTGTGGGGGACAAACAAGATAACTTGCCCTTCGTTTAAACCCGAAGCATCAATCTGTTTTTGAATCGCTTGAGTTATGTCGAGAAAACATTCACGTTTTGGGGTTTTTATTGTGAGATCGACAGTTAGTTGTTTCATGCTTTCACCTTTTTCTTTATTACATTTACACTCATTATAGCATGTTTATTACGACGAAAAAACGATCGTTATCGTTTTTAACCATGCTATAATGAAAGTATGGAGGTGGCTCATGAAAATATCCCACCTGTACTTTTCAGCCAATCAAGAAACTGAAAAAATTGCGCACATTTTTCATTCTAGGTTGAAGGGCGATAGTATTGATTTAACCGACTATTTTGTCCGGCGAGATTTTTCTATGGCCAAACACGACTTAGTTATTTTAAGTGTACCGGTTTATGCCAACGCGTATCCAAAACCCCTCAAAACCCTACTCCCGAAAATAAACGCAACGTATATCTTCATAAACATTAGTTACGGTGGTTACTCCTTAGGTAGTACTCTTTATGAGTTAAGCCAGTCAATCAAAAGCACCGTGATTGGCTATTCTGTTCAACCAACTCGACATACCTATTGTCAAGAAGAGAGTGCGATTGAAGCTTCCTTTTATGAGTGTATCATTGAGAGAATCATAAAACATGATTTTCATCCTATAACAGTCCCCTTCCAAAAACGAAACTGGCTCGAACATAAAACTGAGCCCTATCGTACAAAGCATAACATAAAGATAAGAGCTATTCCTTCACGCTGTACACATTGTGGAACGTGTCAACGGATTTGTCCTGTTCAAGCGATTGATCAAACGTTGAAAATTGATACAAAATGCCTTCGCTGTTTACGTTGCGTTCATCGCTGCGAAGAAAAAGCGCTTATCGCGAAGAAAGCGCTTGGTTTAAGACTTTATTTAAAGTACAAAAAACGGACTAAAGAGGGGATGATTCATCTAGGTAATCAACCATAATTTGACAACTCGGCTCGCTTTCTAAAGAAAAACCAAGATGGTTGTTTATCTCATGAATAGCCTGTGTTCTTGAAATGTGTTGACCTCTTGAAGCCAAGGAAACTTCAATCGCTGAAAAAGGAATCATTTGGCTTTCCATAGCGTAAAAACGAATGAACTGGGTATGATCTTTGCATTTTTCAATCTGACAACTCGTATGTAACCCTTTTGTTTCATCCTCAGGACCCACCCATCCAATGGCTTTTTTTATCGTTTCTTGAATGGCTTTCCAATCATAGTGTCCACCACTAATATCATTAAAATCTATTTGTACAAAAGCTGGAATCCTCGCGGTTCGTGAGGATTTTTTTATGGCATGTTTTAATCCATTACGAAGACCTTTTACTTCATTAAAAGCAATAAGTATATTCGTGAGAATCTCGTGTTTATACGATGAATACCGCTTAAACCATGGGTCTTTGTAGGCGAGTTGTTTCATGGTTAAAAGCGTGTGAAGCTGGCCCATTTTTAACGGTTTTTTCAAACTTAAAACACGAAAGATGTTCGCTAGCCTTAACAGCCATTTATGGGTTTGTTCACGATAGGCAAGTTTGGGTGCGAAACGGTTAAAGTATAAGTTAAGCATTTGCACCGGTTCGTTTCCGACAACAAAATACGGCACATTTTCTTGAACCATATCAGGATAAAACATAAGATACGCAAGTGAGGGACAGGCACAAACATTGCCAGATAATTGATGGAGTTTGCGATAGATTTTTTTTAGGTCTTGATCGGCGATCTTTCGACTTAAAAACTCAACATTATCAAGGTGTTTCTTTGCGTTTTCAATTGATTGCTTTGCGCTTTTGGAAATAAAGGGTATTTCCCATGTAAGTGCTAAAACACGGTATTTTTTCACTTTAGCTAAATAGTAAAGTAAGTAAGACGAGTCTTTGCCACCTGTGTAAAACAAAGCCACATCAAAACGCGATTTTTGGCTTCTTTCAAAGGTGTTTTTCACAGGCAAAACACTTTTAAATGATTGCGTGATTGTTCTCTCTTCACACATCGGACACAATCCTAAATCATTAAACTCTATGCCTGGGATTAAGAAATCATTGGCGACACACTCTACACAAAACTGCGCTTTTTCTAAGGATTTAGGTAGCGTTTTTACCTCATTGGTTAAGACAACGATGCCTTGATCAAGATAGGGTTTTAAGACATTTTTTTCTTGGGCTGTTAAGTGTTTCGGCAATGCATGTAAAAGTTGCTCAACCACTGCGTTAATCTTAAGTGTATGTTTAAGAAAATAGGGCGCTTTGCGCATGCCAAAATAAAGCAGCTTACGATGCTCAAGCTTCCACCGGGATTGTAAATTATATTCTGTCATTAGAGCCTCCAATCCTCTTATTAAAGCGTTTGGTATAGTTTTTGATAATCAATAGAAATAAAGGGTTGCTTATGCCGAAGTTGCTGATCGGTTAACTCAATGTATTTTTCCTGCCAGACACCGCGCTGTTCTTCAGGTATCATTGTTTTTATTGTTGCGAGTAGTTTTAGTTGGCGCAAGCGAAAAAGCGTCGGGAGTTTTGTTAGATCAATACGAATATGTTGATTAACATCACGATAGCCTTTCATAAACGCTTTAAAGAGGGCGATATTTGGTTCGATTTCGATTGCGCTTGGATCACCACCTAGTAAGTAATAAAACAAATATACCGCAATATCATACATATAGTAATGGTATTCGATATCGTCAAAATCAATGATTCCAATCGCATTCTTTTGATATATTAAGTTGCTGTATAAATAGTCGCCGTGAATGATACCATACGTATCAGGATTTTTATCCCATGCCTTGATTTCTTTCAGCACTTCAGCAAGTTCTGTTTGATAAAATGGCTCTAGACGGTAAATGAGTTGAATATCGGGATGAGCCTCGTAAGTGTCACGACAGAGAGATAAGTTTAATGAATAAAGACGATTGTGTAATTTAGCGAGGTTTTGCCCTGCTAAAGCATACGTGGTTTCAGAATGCTCTAGTTCATTCCACTTCGCCCCCTTGACTTTAGTAAAGAAAATATAGTAATAGGGAGGCCTCTTCATAATGGTGGTCCCATCTATCGCGTACGGGGCACCGACATTCAACGTTTTTTTTAAGGTGTTCAACAGGCTGATTTCAGCCTCGAGTTGTGGCTGAGTTCTTCTTTCATTAATCCGGGTTACCCGGATAATAATTTCATTTGCGTCGTGCATTCCAGAAAATACTCGGTTATGAAAACCACTCAGTCGATTTATCTGTGTTATTTTAAAACGCTCAAGCTGTCTTAATACTTCTAAACTCATCATGATCGATTCTCCTCTAACGTGTCTAGTTAGATTATAATTGGAAAAACTGTTTGATACAAGAACCGGTGGCAAGATTATAATAAAAAAAAGTGCTAATTAAAACAAAAAAAGTCTGATACGAATTGCATCAAACCAAGGTGTTTTCTAAAGATGCATAAAAATCTCTAAAAAACCTCTGAACATGACCTATACAGTCCAAATTATAATTCCCAATAGTAAATACACTTTTGCCTTTCTCCTTTTTTATACATATCATTATCTTTTGGCAGATCAACGATTTCTTGCAATGGTATCCCTAACTTCTCACATGTCCTTCTTGATGCGATGTTATCAGGATTACAAGTAATATATAAATATTCCAACTTATGTTTAGCGGCAACGTTCTTAATTAATCTGCACGCTTTTAAAGCATAGTTATTTCCTCTAAAATCTTCAAATACAGTATATCCTATATTCCCACCATAAAACAAACCTTGACTATGGCCGATTCTTATATCGATTAATTCAACTGTCATTTTAGATTGTTCTTCAACTATGTTAAATTTGTATGCCGGGACGTATCCTTTTTCTTTATTCTCAGGAATTAATTTATCAATAACTACTCTGATTTCTCCATCTGTTAAATACTGAAAATCGAAAAAAGAAAACATATACTCTCACCTCACGAAAACTCACTCACTTTTTTTCTAGCATCCATCAATAAGGTCTTGTTTTTTTTATCTTGTACATAAATCAAACTCATCACAATCTTTTTAATATATCGTGATGTCCAATATCTAGCATGATTATTAAATTGTCATCTTGATAGGTCCAAATAATACGAATCGACAAATTGATACTAGACTCAAACAGTATTTTGCTTCCTTTAATCTTTTTCGATCTAAGACTTGGATGTTTATGATTTTCAATAAATAACGTTAACTTTTCATAAAACATTCTTTTCTCAGCATCTTGCAACCTTGAAAAAGATTTCTTGAATCTACTAGAAAATAGTATTTCATACCTCATTTCTTTTTCTCATTCTCATCGTTGCCATTTTCTTCATCTATCTCTTCCAAATAGCTTTTGGCATCTTCGACTGATTTAAATGGACCAACATTGTACTTTATTCGCTCTTCATTTAATCTCATTACAGTATCTTCAAGTTTTTTGATATAAGACTTTGAATATATAGCTACGGGTTCAATAATGATTGATCCGTTTTTTACAGAAATTTCAAGATGATCTCCTTCTTGAAGATTAAGTTCTTCAACAATTTCTTTTGGTATCGTTATTTGTGACTTTTTTCTTAGATCAATAATCATTTTACCAACTCCTCATATCCTACTTTCTTACTTTCTAACTATATTATACGGGTTTTTAGAATTTTAGCAATAGTCGCATTCAAGATTATTAGTTCATTTTCAATGTGATACTAATAAAAACCTTAAATCGTGCAAATAACTTATCAGTTATAGAGATTTGTCCCAACATTAAGTAGCTCTTCACACATCTTTAGTTTCTGCTTTAATGTTATTTTCATATAAAAAAGCTCCCTTCATCAGAGTGGTATATTAAATCATACCATATCTCCAAATTTCGGAAGCTACTTCATCGTCTAATGGAATGTTTAACCTATTTTAATGCAATTGCGCCCCCCCATCAAAAATCTATGACTCCTATAAAAAGGTTGCTTGCCACAATATTATCCTTTAAAAAAGGTACATTCACTTGCGCTGAGTAAAGTGTCCAAAATTAAATGTGGGAAATACTCTACACAATCCAATCTATTTAAGTATGATATGTTTAAAATACTGTTCTTGGAACATTATTAGCTGTTCTAT
>SKFS01000091.1 GCA_007117885.1 Candidatus Izemoplasma sp. | reverse complement strand
TTATCACGTTATTTGTCATAGTTTACGCTACCTTAGGTAAAGCTTTCATCGATTTTAAAAAGAAGCGCCTCATCGCCAAATATGCCACACTTGAAACAGCCTATCAAAAACAAGAAGCGGCCTATCAAACCCTCACTCAAATCCAACAAACCTATCAGATAGAAACCCTTTATGAACTGGAAAAAGCACATTTAGAAGCGCTACAACACAATCGTACCAAGGCATCCCTTGACACCGTAAAAAGTGAACTAGCAACGCTGCAAGAAGAAGCCAATGAACTAACACAGCAGCGCGAAAAAGCTCAACACCAAAAACGGACCATCGATACCCGCTACGGCATTCAAACGCTTGATGCACTCAAAGCCATCCAAACGAAGCATCAAAACTATAAAGACCTAATACTTGAGCAAAACTACCTTAAGACAAGTTTAGCGACCGCGCTTGAAGGCAAAAGCTTTGAGGAATATCAAGCGAGTATCGATATGAACGCGCAAGAAGTCAGTCTAGAGGATTATCCGAGCAACCTCGAACGCGCGCAAAATCTCGATCAAACGTTGCAACGTTTACGTCTTGAGATCGCGCAAGAAAGCCAGCGTCTCACATCTGAAGAAGCCAGTGAACGTAGTTTAGAAGCCATCGACAGTGATCTTCGTTATTACGAACGAAAAAAACAGGCATACGAAAAAACGTTAACGACACTCGATGACGCTGAAAAGCTTATTCATCGGGCCATATCAACCATCGAAGAAAACTTTGCCCCTGCCTTAAGCAAAGCGATTGGTGAGTATCTTACTTTATTTACACTCGGTCGATATGATACGCTAAAAGTGCGTAGAAACCTCGCTTTTAAAGTAGAAACAGACAGTGCAAAACGCTTAGAATCTAACGATTACTTTTCGTTAGGAACCTTAGATCAAATCTATTTTGCCATGCGTCTAGGCATTATTAAAACCTTAAAAAAAGACGATGTTCCACTGTTTTTAGACGATGCCTTTAGTGCGTATGATGAAGAACGTCTTCACGCCGTGTTAGAAGTGTTATCGATTCTCGCCAAAGAACGTCAAATCTTACTTTTCACCTGCCATCAACGTGAAGGGAAACTGTTAAATACTCTTAGAACACGCTACCACACAATATCATTATAAATTAGGAAGTGAAACTATGCGTGCTGATCTCCATCTGCATACGACCCATAGCGACGGTCGTTTAAGTCGCGAAGAAATCTTTAAGCTCGCTAAAGAAAAAGGCATCACAATGATCTCAATAACCGATCACGACACGTGTCAAGAGGTTGAAGATAACCGTCATCTTAGTGAAAAATACCAGGTTGAGTATGTTCCTGGCATTGAATTATCGACACTTTACCAAAACAAAAGTGTCCATGTTTTAGGGTATTTTAGAGACGACAGCCACCAATCCGAAGAAATGCTTCACTACTATCAATACATTAAAGAAGGCCGTGAAAATCGTGCCAAAGCGTTTATTCGTAACTTAAAAGAGTACTACCATATCGAGATTACCTATGAACAACTCTTAAGCATTTCAGATGGCATTATCGCCCGCCCTCATATCGCTAAAGCGATTATTCAAAACTATCCACAGTACACGCATAACGAAATCTTTGAACGCTTTATCGGTGACCATGCCAAAGCCTATGTTCCTTCCACAGAACTTAATCTTGAGGAAGGCATCGCGCTTTTACGGCGCAACAACGCGGTCATTATTTTAGCGCACCCTAAACTGCTTAAACCAACGATTCACGATGAGGTATTACGCTATCCTTTCGATGGCATCGAAGCGATTTATGGCTTAAACAAAGATGATGAATCTGACTTTTATTTACGCTATGCAAAAAAGCGCGATTGGTTAATTACGGCCGGCAGTGATTACCACGGCATTCCCAACGATCAAAGCCATAAAGAACTCGGTTATGTCAGTTTACAAGGCGACGACTTACAACGATTCATCAACGCGTTAAAACAATAAAAAAACACGTTTTCACGTGTTTAAGCCCAAAAATAGATAAGCATTAATAAGAGCACTGCCCCACCGTTAGATAAAAAGTTGACAAGATTATTATCAAGCCACCTTAGGCCACTATGGTAGACGATGTTTGGACCGGTTTTTTCGGTTAAAACATCGTTTTTTATGTCTTTGTATTTCACCTGAACAATGCCTAATACACTATCTAACACCCCACCAAAAAAGGCGAAAACAAATATCAATACGGCATCAAGCGGTGAGACGACACTCAAACTTAACACGGCGAAAATCCCTGCCGCTAAAAAACTCGCAAAAAACCCTAGCGGTGTCACGCCACCGCTCAACCCTTTAGGAACAATTTTATTCGTAAAGATAATCTTTGGTAAAGATTTAGACAGCCTGCCAATTTCTCCACTCCACGTATCGCTTGCAGCGATGGCAATACTCGTCAGTATTAGAATAAACACCACGCGGTCTTGACTCAACCCATAGATGACCGATAAGACCCCCACCATGCCACCGTTCGCTAACACTTGTATTGAGGAACGACGCGAGGACTTCTTATCTGGATTCAACCGACTAATCAGGCTCGAAGAAATAAAGAACAACATCAACATCGCAAAACTAAAAGCCCCGACAAAACCATAGAGCACTGTGCCAATCGCTATCGCCGTCACAAGGCCTGAAAAATCAAGACTTTGTTTCTTATACGCGATGCCCCCAATCGCAGCACTCAGTAAAAAACCGATGATGAAATCCATTAAAGGATCACCATCAGTAGCAAGAATAAAATCAACGGGACACTTAGATTATCAAGACCTTTAGGGGTGAAGAGCTCGATAAGGGTTGCGGCGATCGCAACCAAAACCATAATAAACCATAGACTAGGGAACAAAATTAAGGCAATCGTTAAAGTCGCCACCAGCATCGTTAAACTGCCAACGAGTGATTTATTGCCATAGAGCTTACGACTAGGAATGTGTTTCCCTAATACCGCGCTCAAGCCATCACCATAACCCATCGCTAAAATGCTTAAAGCCCCTATCCGTAAGGCATCACTGTGAAATAGCCAGTGACTCGCTTCTAAAGACGCACTATAAAACGCGATGAAGGTCACGATTAACAAACTCACCGCATACCAAACGGTACCTAAATCATTGGCGCTTTGCTCATCGCGTTCCATCGACTTGATCAAGTTAAACCGATACGATAAATAATTCAAAACAATAAACGTTGCCGGTGGAATGATGGCCCATAAATAGTCTTCGGGCGTAAACACAAGCATCGCAACAATCCACCAGTTCGCGACACCGATATGAATAAACTTCCGGCTGCCTTCATGGTTAAAGACATTGAGTTTATCAAATAAGGTGGCAACACCAATGACTAAAAAGACGAAGCCAAATGATAATAAAACACCGATCATTCACTCAAACCCCTTTGCTTAAGTTCTTTTTTAACGTTTCGCATCATAAAAAACTTCTTCAAGTTAGAAACATAATACCGCCGGTTAATGTTTGTATAATCTTTCCTGCGGATGACATCTAAAATTCCC
>SKFS01000135.1 GCA_007117885.1 Candidatus Izemoplasma sp. | reverse complement strand
TCGAAGATACTATGAAGAGCCTATTGCCTTAATAAGGCACGATGGGTTCTGTGAGGGGCTTATAAGACTTACCCTCACTTTAAAGAGAGGAGTATGTCGAGAATAGTCTACTCGACTGATTGCATGCCTGAAATATCATTTGGTGGGATTATTAACTTTCTTCTCGGTATTTTTTCTGGTTTTATTTTATTCACTGTCGTTTACATCTATTTTAGTGTTCGTGGTAAAAACGCTGAGATGATGTTGATACGTAAACCACCGGTTGATGTGGATGAGGAGAAGCTTAAACAAATCATTATCGACAAGCAACACACGTTTAAGCTAGCGTATAGAAAAAACAAGAAGAATATCGGTAAGACAACGTTTGATTTATCCTATGAGCTAATCGAAGAAATCTCCCGGTATTACTTTCCTAACTCGAAGTATCCGATGCTCGAGCTAAGTGTCAATGAGATTATTTCATTAAACCACTACATCACAGATCGTGTCGATCAGATTTTAGATCAACCGATATTAAAAAACACCCGAAATATTCGGGTGACTAAGATTATAAAAGCGTATGAAACAAAACGGGCGATTGATGAAAAGAAACTCGTAAAAGCAGCGAAAAGTAAAACCGTAAAAACCACGATGAAAGTTACCATCGGTGCGTTGAATGTCTTTAACCCAGCGTACTGGTTTAGAAAGCTTGTGGTTAATACGAGCGTTGACTTTGTGACAAAAAAGATTTGTTTAATGATCATCGGTGTTGTCGGGGAAGAAACGAGTAAAGTCTACTCTAAAAAGCTTTTTGATAAAGACATTGAGTTTGATTTAGTCGAACGTGAACTCCGTGCACTTGAGGCTGGAGAAGAAGACGATGACTGAGATTACGTCTTTAAAAACGTATGCGTCTGTCATTCAATCTCCTACTCCTGTGGTAGTGATGTTTTCAAGTGATGCCTGTGGGGATTGTTTTTACGCAGATCAGTTTATGCACCATATAGAAACCCTGTTTAACACGTATGCATTTTATCGAGTTAAGCGAGAAACACTGCCGACACTGGCGCTCGATTTAAAGATATATGGCGTACCAAGTTTTCTTATTTATCAAAGTGGCACCTGCTTAAATCGCTATGTTGATAAACACCGAAAATCCTTTGAAGACGTCTTAAGTTTTATCGATCAGAATTTGACTAGGAGCGTGAAGTAAATGCTGTTTAAACGATTTAAGAAAATAATCGCACCCGAGAAAAGAAGCGCAGATGAGCGCCCTTTTCAGGTGTACGAAATCGTTCCTGAAGAGGAGAAAAGACGCTATAAGAAAGAACACTTTGTCTCACCGATCTTCGGCACCCATGTTAAAGACGAAGTGGTGATTCCAATCATGACAAATCGAACCCAAAACCTTGATACGCTCGATTCCTTTAGAACGCAGCCTAAACTCACGCCAGAAGAGCGAAAAAAACGCTATGGAAGCGAGTATCCAGAGTTTGATTTGGTTCGCGGTAGAAACTTAAACGAAGTGCTAGAAAATCAAGGAAAGAAGCACAAGATTGTGAAGACATCTATCGTGGCTGAAGAACCTAAACCTCATCCGCCTGAGCCTGCAATCGCTGAGACGTTTTCACAGCCCTCCCATGAAGCTTTAGAAACTGAGGATAACGACTATGAGGAAAGAGACTTTACGTTAGAAGACGCGCAAGAGTCTTCTTCAAACGAAGACCAAAAACCGGTGATTACTGGATTTGTTAAGGCGAACAAACGGGATTCTAAGGGCTATCAAAAGCCCCCTTTATCATTACTAAAGAAGCCGGATTATAAAGTCCCGGATTTACGTGAATCGATTGAGAATCAAATTGCAATTCTAAATAAAACGTTCGATGAGTTTCAGGTCGGTGCGAAAGTGATTAAACATACGCAAGGACCCACAGTCACTCGCTATGAAGTGGCTTTAGAGAGCGGGGTTAATGTTCGTAAAATCACGAACCTAGCGGATAACCTAAAAATGGCTTTAGCTGCCACGCAAATACGTATCGAAGCACCGATACCGGGCAAATCGACTGTGGGTATTGAAGTACCCAATGAAATTGTGCAAGTTGTTCATTTTATCGATATCGTTAAAACATCCCAGTTCCAACAAGCGGCTCAACCGTTAACGGTCGCCTTAGGACTTGATATTGATGGGAATCCCATTTACACTTCGATTAAAGGCATGCCTCATGGACTGGTTGCGGGTGCAACAGGAAGTGGTAAAAGTGTTTGCATCAATACATTGCTAATGAGTTTACTATTGAAGTATACACCGAGTGAGTTAAAACTGATTTTAATCGACCCAAAAATGGTCGAACTTTCAAGTTATCAAGAGATTCCTCACTTACTAACGCCTGTGATTACCGATGTTAAAGCAGCGACTGCAGCCTTACGTTTTTTGGTTGAAGAAATGGAAAAACGCTTTAATGTTTTTTCAGAGTTACGCGTTCGTGATATTGAAGCGTATAATGAAAAAGTCGTGGATGAAGAACAGTTTATGCCTTACATCGTCTTAATCATTGATGAACTAGCGGATTTAATGATGATTTCAAGTCAACACGTTGAAGATGCCATTAAGCGTTTAACGCAAAAGGCGCGTGCCTGTGGGATTCATTTAATCATCGCCACACAAAGACCGTCAACCGATGTTATTAAAGGGACGATAAAATCAAACATTCCCACACGGATTGCATTTAGTGTTTCAAGCCATGTCGATTCGCAAACCATTATCGATTCAAGCGGAGCGGATAAACTACTAGGTCGTGGCGATATGTTATTTGTTTCTAACGGGCAAAATAAGATTCGCCTTCAAGGTGCTTTTATCGGGGATGAAGATATAGAAACTGTGACTGAGTACTTACGTAATCAAATGAAACCAGAATATCTTTTTGATGAGGAAACACTCGTTAAGAACATCGCTAAATCATTAGAACGCGATGAGTATTTTGAAGACATAGCTCGTTTTGTTGTTGAGCAAAATGAGTGTTCAATCAATAAGATAAGTAAAGCATTTAGTATTGGCTTTAACCGTGCCCAAAGCATTGTAGAAAGTTTAGAAGAAATCGGCGTCGTATCGGAGAACTTAGGATCTCGTTCAAGAGAAGTGCTTGTAGATGAGGATCAATTAGAAGATATTTTAGACGCGTTGTAGGTGAGAGTATGTCTGAAGACACTATGGTCCCACATGAGGAGAGTTTAGAAACAACCATTAAAACCAAACATAAGAAGCTCATACGCAAGATTATTCTTGCAGTCTTCGGGCTTTTTTTGGTCATTTTTTTACCGGATTTTTTCCCGCGACATCAGGATTTTGATGTGGTCCACAACACGGTGGTTTTTCAAGTCTTAATGTATTTGATCATGGGGTATATCCTGTATGTTATACTACGCTATTTACGCTTACCTGAGAATACTAGTGTCGACCGCATTAAGTGTTTTAAACGCCATAGTGAACTGGTTGATTTAAGTAGTTTTTTAGTGATGTTAATGGCAGTATTTGTGTTTCTAAACACCTTTTTCTTTTCTTTGAGCAATGTCCAAGGTGGGAGTATGGAACCCACACTGTATGATCAAGATGACTTAATTGTTTGGCATTTTAATGAGCGCTACGAGCATTTCGACGTGGTGATTGTTAAAATCGCTGAAAATGAGTATTACATTAAGCGAATTATCGGTTTACCAGAAGACGAAGTGGTTTACGATAATGATCAACTCTATCTGAATGGAGAGCGGGTTGATGAATCGTTTATTGCGAATTCATCGTTCACCTGTGAAACACGCTGCGTGTATGTAGTTCCTGAAAATCATTACTTTGTTTTAGGCGATAGCCGTCGCAACTCAAAGGATTCTCGTAGTGAGGATGTTGGCTTTATTCCACGGGAAAATTTATATGGGAGAGCGGTGTTTATTATTAGACCGTTTGAGCGGATTGGAAAGGTGGAATAACATGGCACAACTTCAATGGTATCCTGGCCATATGGCTAAAACTAAACGACAAGTCATTGAAAAGTTAAAACTGGTTGATTGCGTTATTGAGCTACTCGATGCTAGAGCACCGATGTCTAGTCGGAATCCCATGATTGATGAGATTGTTCGGCATAAACCAAGAGTCGTCGTGATGATGAAAAAAGACTTAGCCGATATAGAGGGGTTAAGAAAATGGCTCTCATATTTTGAAGAAAAAGGCGCGATTGCTTTAGCAATAAATGCCTTTGATAGAAAAGATTTACCTAAAGTTGTTAAAGCGGCTGAGTTATCAGCTGCAGGGGTTTTAGCGAAAGAGGCGTCTAAAGGAAGACAAAAAAGAGCAGTTAGAGCGATGATTTTAGGCATCCCTAATGTCGGAAAAAGTACATTGATTAATCAGTTGATTCAAAAACGAGTGTTAACGGTTGGCGATCGTCCTGGTGTCACGAAAAACATCCAGATGATTCGCATTCATGAGGATATAGAACTGATGGATACGCCGGGTATTTTATGGCCGAAGTTTGAGGATCCTGAAGTGGCAAAACGTTTGGCATTGTTAGGGACATTAAAAGATCATTTAATCCCTTTAGATGAAATCGTTATTTACGGCTTTAATTACTTAGAAAAATACCATCCTCAGCATTTTGAGGAACGGTATCAGTTCACGCTTGATACTAATAATATTGTCGCTATATTTGACGGTATCGGTGAACGTATGGGTTGTTTTACTAAAGGAAGAGAAATTGACTATGATCGGGTGATTGATATTTTTCTAAATGATTTTCGTGAAGGACGTTTAGGAAAGGTTATGTTGGATCGTTAATGGATGCCTATGAGAACAAGGCTAAACAGTCTGGTTATGAGTGGATTGCCGGTTGTGACGAAGTTGGAAGAGGCCCTTTAGCGGGTCCTTTAGTTTGCGCTGCAGTGATTTTAGATGACGCGCAACCGATTGCCGGATTATATGATTCTAAAGCGCTATCGGAAAAGCAGCGTGAAGGACTTTATGATTTAATCGTCACGCAGGCAAAAGACTACAAAATCGTCACGATCGACGTTTCAACCGTCGATCGTCTCAATGTTTATCACGCGAGTCGTATAGGCATGATTGAGGCGGTAAAGGCGTTACGCTATCCGGTTGATTATGTCCTAAGTGATGCCATGCCGCTCGAAGGACTCGATCTACCTTATGAAGCGATTATTAAAGGCGATCAAAAGAGTGCATCGATTGCAGCGGCGAGTATTTTAGCGAAGGTAACAAGAGACCGTTATATGGTAAAGGTCGCAAAAGACTATCCACAATACGGTTTTGAGAAGCATAAAGGCTATCCGACTAAACACCATTTGCACGCGCTTAAAACATTTGGACCTTGTGCACTACACCGGAAATCGTTTAAACCTGTAGCCGATGCATATAAACAACAGCAAACGTTAAAACTTGATTAAATCGGTGTGGAATCGCTGGCGTTTTCTGTACCCTATTAAGAAACTCTTATAAATATAGGAAAATAAGGTTGTTTTATGAAGATGTTTTGATATAATTGTAAGGGAAAAAGTAAGATAAATCGGAGGTGTCAATCATGAAAGTTGCAATCGGTGCAGATCACGGTGGTTTTGAGTTAAAAGAAAAAGTTGTTAACTTCTTAAATGAAAACGCCATCGAAGTTGAAGATTATGGCACAGATTCACTGGATAGCTGCGACTACAATGATATCGCCCTAAATGTTTCTCAAGCGGTCCGTGATCAAAAAGTTGATCGCGGTATTTTGATTTGTGGTACTGGTATTGGTATGAGCATTCAAGCCAATAAAGTTGAAGGCGTACGTGCTGCGCTTGTCCATGATTTGTTTTCCGCAAAAGCTACGCGTTTACACAATGACTCAAATGTTTTATGTATGGGCGGTCGAATTATCGGTGATGAAATTGCCTTTGCGATTACAGATATATGGCTTAAGACGCCTTTTTCACATCAAGAAAGACATGTTCGGCGTGTGAATAAAATCGAAAAATAGATAGAGGTGTGTTATGGGAAAAGTTGTCATATTGAATCACCCTTTAATTGATCATAAAATGGCAAAAATACGTAATAAAGATACTGATACAAAGACATTCCGTGAAAATGTCAATGAGCTCAGTGCTTTAATGGCTTACGAGATTACCCGCGATTTAACGACCCATACCGTGGATGTTGAAACACCGCTTGCTAAGACACAGTGTAAGATGCTTAGTAATCAAGTGGTGCTAGTGCCCATCTTACGTGCGGGGCTTGGTATGGTCGATGGGATTCAAAGTTTGATTCCCACTGCGAAAGTCGGGCATTTAGGCTTGTACCGTGATGAAACAACACTTTTGCCGCATATTTATTACGCTAAGTTTCCTAAAGAGATTAAAAATGCGACAGTCTTATTGCTTGATCCGATGTTAGCCACGGGTGGAACCGTGGTTGAATCGATTAAAGTGTTAAAGGAAAAAGGGGTTAAAGACATCCGCTTTGTAGGCATTGTAGGATGCCCTGAAGGTATTGCTCAGATTGAAAAACACTTTTCGGATATCGATATTTACTTAGCAGCACTCGATGAGAAACTTAATGATATTGGCTACATCGTTCCTGGTTTAGGCGATTGTGGCGACCGTTTGTTTGGCACTAAATAATGAACGATAAGAAATTTATGTTAAAGCTATTTGCGATTGCCACAAGTTTTATGTATGAAGCCATTGCAGCCATCGCGATTGGGTATTTAATAGGGCTAGGCTTAGATCGTTTGTTTAATCTGGATACGGTACTTGTGATCGTGTTTATGATTATCGGCGCTTTAGCTGCAGTTCGTAACTTAATGGTACGTGTTTACCGCCTTGGGGTGAAAAAAGATGACGGAGAAAATATTTCTTAAGACATTTGTTTATGTATGGGTGTACATGCCTATTGTTTTCTTTATTGTGTTTTTTGTCACGGGGCAAAACTGGAATATGGCATTAAACTTCTTTTTAGGTTCGTTAGTTAGTATTATGCTTATGAGCCATAATTATAAGACGACAATGAAAACCGCTAAGGAAGATCATTTAGGGTTAAAAAGTCGTGCTTTAAAAAACTATTTCTTTCGCTATTTTTTCTATATACTTGTGCTGGCTATCACCTTGCTTAAGTTCCAAGATTATCGCTATTTAATTCCTGTCTTTATCGGTTTTACAACATTTAAAGTTGTTATGATGATCAGCTTTGCACTCGCTAAATTTGGAGGTGAACTCGATGATTGATTTTTATGAATCGCTCTCGCAAAATATAAAGGCATCCCTCATTGTCATTATAGGGTTAATCGTATTTTTAACGATCATTGGTCGTAAAGTCGGGCGACTTGATGTCCGTGATAAACCTAAGGGGATTGTTTTTATTATGATTTTACTCGTCGATTTATTGAATAATTTCATTAAAGATTTTTATGGTAAGCATTGGCGTACCTTTGCGCCGATTTTAATTGGTGTATTTTTGTATCTCGCTTTTGCGAATACATCAAGCCTCTTTGGATTGGCGGCGCCGCTAGCAAACCTAAATGTTGCATTAAGCTTTAGTTTACTCGCGTTTTTAACGATTCAAATCTCGGGTTTAATTGTCCGAAAACCGTGGAATAGAGTGAAAGATTTAGCGTCTCCGACACCATTATTATTACCGCTTAACCTTGTTAGTGAGCTATCGACACCCTTAGCGATGGGATTGCGTTTATTTGGGAACCTTCTCAGTGGAAGTGTCATGGCGGTTGTGGTTTTTAACTTAATGGATTGGTTGGGGAGTATTGTTTTAACGACGGTGCTCTTGCATCCGATTTTTAACATTGGATTTGGTTTAATCCAAGCGTTTGTCTTCTTTATGTTATTAACAATTTTCCTTTCGATGGCAATCGAAGATTCTGAAGTTGCCGCGTAAGGGTGTTAAAATAAATAAAACGAATAATTAGGAGGAATTACAATGCTGTTTTTAGTTGCTGAGTACAATGAATTTTTTGTTTCTGGTCTTGCGCTTTTAGGTGCAGGGATTGCTATGATTGCAGGGATTGGCCCAGGGATTGGCCAAGGATTTGCTGCAGGGAAAGCGGTTGAAGCGGTTGGACGTCAACCTGAAGCCTTAGGTAAAATTACGACAACGATGCTTGTCGGTCAAGCGATGGCAGAGACAACTGGTCTTTACGCGCTTATTATTGCGTTTGTTTTAATTGGTAATAATTAATAGATTGGAGGCAACTGTATGGCTAGAGTTGCAGAAGCGATACAAAGATTGGTCGATATTGGCCTCGGTGTTAATCCGATCGAAATGATGATTCAGATTGTTGCTACGGTGATTCTTATTTTAGTGGTTAAGTTTTTCTTTTGGGAAAAGGTGACCCATTTCATCGAATCACGTCAAGAGCTTATGGATCAAGAGCTCACCGAAGCAACGGCGATGAATGAAGAAGCAAGAATGTTGAAAGAAGAAGCTGAACAAGCATTCGATCGCATGAAAAAAGAAGCGAAGATTCTTCTTGAAGACGCCAAATCTAAAGGTGAAGATACACGCCGTGAGTTACTCGCGAAAGCAAAAGATGAAGCACAAAACATCAAGAAGAGTGCGCAAAAAGATCTCGCTCAAGAAATCGAGTTAGCCCGTCAAGAGTTACGGTCTGAGATTATCTCAGTCGCGAGCGTACTTGCTGAGAAAGTGCTTGCTGAAGAAATCGATGAAAAGACATATCATCGGTTACTTGATGACGCGATTGAAGAGGTGCGGAAACAATGAGTGTTATTAGCGACCAGTATGCGGTGGCGCTTTTTGAGCTTGCCTTAGCTGAGGAAAAAGCGCAGTCCATTGGTACGGAGCTGAAAGATCTCGTTGAAGCGATTTACAATGAGGAAAGTCGTTTATTTTTCACTCATCCTTCGATTGATAAGAAGCAGAAAAAAGCCGCGATTGATGCTTTTAAAATCGACGGATTACTACGTGATTTCATGTATGTGATTATCGATAATCGACGTTTTTTAGCACTGTCTGACATTTACCAAAGCTATCAAAAGCTCAGTGAGTCTTTAGAGGATATACTGCGGATTAATGTCTACAGTGGAAAGCCACTCGATGCAAAACGCATCAAACAATTAACAGAACAGTATGAAAAAAAATACAACCGTAAAGTGATTATCGAAAACCATCTTGAGGCATCGATTCTTGGCGGTCTTCGATTTGAGTTTCAAGGACTCGTCATTGACGACACTATCAATCATACGATTCACCAAATTAAGTCACGGTTGACGAAATAGGCAGGTGTTATTATGAGCAAAATAAATCCAGTAGAAATCAGTGCGCTGATTAAAGAACAAATCAAACAATACAGCAAAGAAATAAAAAGTGAAAACATTGGAACTGTCAGTAGTGTGGGTGATGGTATTGCTTTGGTTCACGGCTTAAATGAAGCAATGAGTGGGGAGTTGCTTGTTTTCCCAGGTGATGTTTATGGCATGGCCTTAAACTTAGAAAAAGACCATGTTGGGGCGATTATTCTCGATGAATCAACGAGTATTAAAGAAGGCGATACCGTTAAAACTTCTGGACGTATTTTAGAAGTTCCAGTCGGTAAAGAACTCTTAGGTCGCGCCATCAATCCTCTTGGACAACCGATTGATGGACTTGGGAAAATAGACACGAAAAAAACGCGTCCTTTAGAAAAGAAGGCACAAGGCGTTATGAGCCGTAAATCTGTGGATGAGCCACTACAAACCGGCATTAAAGTTCTCGATGCGTTAGTGCCCATTGGACGGGGTCAGCGAGAGCTTATTATCGGTGATCGACAAACCGGAAAGACCGCGATTGTCATGGATACGATTATTAATCAAAAAGGTAAAGATGTTATTTGTATTTACGTGGCGATCGGTCAAAAAGAATCAACCGTTGCAGGCGTTGTTGAAACCTTTAAAAAATATGGTGCTATGGACTATACAATCGTGGTTAGTGCTAGTGCCAGTGAACCTTCACCGTTGCTTTACTTAGCGCCTTATGCAGGGGTGACCATCGGTGAAGAGTTTATGTTTGAAGGTAAGAGTGTTCTCGTTGTTTACGACGATCTCACAAAACACGCCATCGCTTACCGAGAGCTCAGTTTATTGCTCCGTCGTCCACCAGGTCGAGAAGCCTTTCCAGGCGATGTCTTTTACTTGCATTCTCGCTTGTTAGAACGCGCTGCTAAACTTAATGACGAGCTCGGCGGTGGATCAATCACTGCTTTACCAATTATCGAAACTCAAGCTGGGGACATCTCAGCGTATATTCCTACGAACGTTATTAGTATAACCGATGGACAAATCTTCTTACAAAGCGATTTGTTTTACACCGGTGTCCGCCCTGCGATTAACGCTGGGTTAAGTGTTTCACGTGTTGGCGGCGCTGCCCAAATTAAAGCGATAAAGAAAGTATCGGGAACACTTAGGCTTGATTTAGCAAGTTACCGTGAACTCGAGGCGTTCACTCAGTTTGGTTCAGACTTAGATGAAGCGACGACAAAGAAACTTGAACGAGGCAAACGGACCGTTGAGATTTTAAAACAAGGTCTCCATGACACCATGGATGTTGAAAAGCAAGTCATTAGTATTTTTGCCTTAACCCATGGCTATTTAGATGATATAAAAATTGAAGATATTAAACGTTTTGAAGAAGATTTACATCAACACTTTGATCGCGATGAACTCGGTCAAAAATGTTTAACCACCATTCGTGAATCCAAAGGATTACCAGAGGTAGCAGATTTAAATAAAGTCATCGAAGGTTTCAAAAAAACTTTTGCGTAAGGAGGGCTACATATGCGTTCAATGCGCGATATTAAGCAACGCATTAATGCAACACAAAAAACCTCGCAAATAACAAAAGCGATGCATATGGTCAGCGCCTCTAAGTTGAAGAAGGCAGAGCGCAGTATCGTCCGTTTTCGTCCGCTTACCGAGCGTTTATACAAAAGTGTAGCTAGAGTCATTGAAAATGATAAAGACATCTCACATCCAATTTTAGAGGGTCGTGACATTGAAAAGACTGTCTATATTCTTGTTTCAAGTGATCGTGGCTTAGCGGGTCCTTATAACGCGAGCGTTTTTAAAGCTTTTCAATATTACATCGAAAAGCACCATCAATCGAATGATGAGTTTATTGTCGCCACACTTGGCTATAAAGCTTTCAGTTTTGTCCGACGGAAAAACTATCCAATGCTCAATACTGAGGTCATTCAAGTCCGTGACGATGTTCAATTTCTTGATTTTCAATCCGTGACTGATCAGTTCATAAAAGGGTATTTGTCAGGGGAGTACGACCGGGTTATCGTATTTTACAATAAGTTTATTAACACTCTTAATCAAGAGGTTCGTTATGAAACGATTATGCCTTTAGAGAAAAACCCGATTTTAGAGGCGCTTAAAGAAGAAGAAAACACAAGACCGTATCGCCGTATGTATCACTACGAACCAAGTGCCGGCGCTGTTTTAAGTCAATTGCTGCCGATGGTTATTATTAATGCCCTCTACGGCATGGTCTTAGAAGCGAAAGCCAGTGAACATGCAGCGCGAATGACAGCAATGAAAAGTGCAACTGACAATGCTAAAGAAGTCATCCGTGAGTTGCAGTTGCAATATAACCGTGCAAGACAAGATGCGATTACCATTGAGCTCACCGATATTATTGGTGGCGCAAACGCGGTGAATTAAGGAGGATATCATGAATACAGGTACCGTTATACAAGTTATGGGACCGGTTGTGGATGTTAAGTTTGAAGAGGAATTACCGGAAATAAACCACGCGCTCACAATCGATAATACCAACGATAAAAATCGAGTTGTTGACATTTTTCTCACTTTAGAGGTTTCTTTGCATTTAGGGGATTCAATCGTGCGGACGATCGCTATGGATTCAACCGACGGTCTCAGACGAGGCATGAAAGTTGTCGACACAAAAAAACCGATTAGTGTTCCAGTTGGAGAAAAAACACTCGGAAGAATTTTCAACGTTCTAGGGGAAGAAATTGATGGAAAAGAAGCGTTATCTAGTGAGATAAAACGTATGCCTATTCATCGTCCTGCACCTAAACTTGATGAACTGAGCAGTGAAACAGAAATTTTAGAAACCGGCATCAAAGTTGTCGATTTGCTTGCCCCGTATGTAAAAGGGGGAAAAATCGGTCTTTTTGGTGGCGCTGGTGTCGGTAAAACAGTCTTAATTCAAGAGTTGATTCATAATATTGCCCAAGAGCACGGTGGCATTAGTGTTTTTGCTGGTGTCGGTGAACGGACAAGAGAGGGCAACGATCTTTACCATGAAATGACCGACTCAGGGGTTATTAAAAAAACCGCTATGGTTTTTGGCCAGATGAATGAACCACCAGGAGCACGGATGCGTGTTGGATTAACCGGTTTAACTATGGCTGAACACTTTAGAGATGAAGAGCATCAAGATGTCTTACTCTTTATCGATAATATTTTCCGGTTTACTCAAGCTGGAAGCGAGGTTTCGGCACTGCTTGGTCGTATGCCTTCAGCAGTCGGGTATCAGCCGACCCTAGCCACCGAAATGGGGAAACTTCAAGAACGGATTACCTCAACAAAAGAAGGCTCTATTACCTCGATTCAAGCCGTATATGTTCCTGCGGATGACTACACGGATCCTGCCCCAGCCACAACGTTTACCCATCTAGATGCTACGACAAACTTAAGCCGTAAAATTAGTGAGGAAGGGATTTATCCAGCGGTCGACCCGCTAGCGTCGACGTCAAGAGCGCTAGAGCCTGAAGTTGTCGGGAAAGAACATTATGAAATCGCCCGAGAAGTTCAAAGAACCATTCAGCGTTACAACGAACTGCTTGATATTATTGCGATTTTAGGAATGGATGAGTTATCTGAAGACGATAAACTCGTTGTTCACCGCGCTCGACGCATTCGTTTATTCTTATCACAAAACTTCCATGTTGCCGAACAGTTTACCGGTCAAAAAGGATCGTACGTTCCTGTCGAGGAGACGATTCGTGGATTTAAAGGACTCTTAGAAGGTAAATACGACGATCTACCAGAAGATGCTTTCCGTTTAGTAGGTAGCATCGATGATGCGATCAAAAAAGCTGAAACCTTAAAATAGGTGGTAATTCTATGAAACTTACTGTTATAACACCGAGCGGTGTACTCTATGATGAAACCTTAGATTACATTGTGATTAGCTCTAAAAACAATGGTGATTTTGCCATTTTAGAAAACCATGCTCCGATTATCTCAACCATCGATGTAGGTTACATCAAGATGGTTAAAGATCAAAAGCATGTTTTTACAGTGGTGATTAACGGTGTATTAGAACAACAGGATAACTTCGTGACCATCGTGGCTCAAGAAGCGCATGTCGGTCTTAATAAAGATAGCGCGATGGATCATTTAAACGCCGTCCGACAAGAACGCTTAGAAGAAAACCGTCGCCGTACCATGGATTTCTTAAAAGCAGAAAAAGAGTTAAAACGTAATATTAAAGAAGCGAAAGCATCTAAACGTTAATCTAATTACAGGTTTTGACAGGCGCGACACACTGTGTTATGCTATAAACGAAATATTTCACAAAAAACAACGTGAAATGATTGCAAAATTGTAATGATTACAGTATACTATAAGTAGAGAATAAAAGGAGGATTTATCATGAGTAAAAAAGTAGAATTAATGAATCAATACGTAGCGGATTTAGCGGTTTTAAACGTGAAATTCCATAACTTACATTGGAATGTAGTTGGCGAGAGATTCCAGCCTGTTCATGTCTATGTTGAAGAACTGTATGATGATTTATTTGCGAAGTATGATGAAGTCGCAGAACGTCTTAAAATGTTAGACGTCTATCCACTTGCATCACTTAAAGACTATTTAGCGGTGACGAAAGTTGAAGAACTTGAAAATCGTGACTATCAAATTGGTGAAGTTTTTGCTATTTTAAAACAAGAACTTGAGGCTTTAAGAGAATTATCGATTACGATTCGCGCGGAAGCCGATGAGGAAGATGATTTTGGCACAGTAGCCATGATGGAAGATCATGTTGCAGGATTTGATAAGCAACTCTGGTTTATTGTCTCTGCACTTAAGTAATTAAGAAGGCGCACACGCGCCTTTTTTTGTTGACAAAAAAAGGCTTTACCCTTACCATAAATGCAGGTGATACGATGATAAAAACAACGCAATATTATTCAACCATCGATTCAACAAACAAGCAATTAAAAGAACACCATCACGACTATCGAGATGGGACATTAATCTATACTGATTATCAAACTGATGGCGTCGGGCGACGTGGCGCTAAATGGCAAAGTGCCAAAGGAAAGAACTTATTGTTTAGCTTTATATTAAAAACGAGGATTAACAACCCAGAGTTTGTTTTAATGCGTTCGGCGTTAGCGGTGGTAAAAACATTGGAAAGACTAGGTATTGAAGCGAAAATCAAGTTGCCGAATGATATTTTAGTGAAGCGTAAAAAAATCGCGGGTATTTTGATTGAGCGGAAGCATTTTGTAGGGAATCAAATAACCATTGTTGGTATTGGTTTGAATGTGAATGAAATAATGGTTAAAGAAGAAGCAAGAACAAGCATCAAGATGATCAAAAAGAAGTCACTGAGACGACGCGATCTATTGAATACTTTTATTACGTATTTTAACCAGCTCAAGGATGAAGACATGATGTTACTTTTTACGCAGTCTTTACTCACCCCCACACGTGTTAAATATCAAAACAGATGGTTTCTATGGGGCGGTCTTACCGAAGAGCAAGCCGTCTTATTACAGAATGAAGAAGGTTTTGTCACCGCACCGATACACGAAGTTGAGTTTGACTACTCGATTTAATTGAAATAATTATAAATAGAAAAGCTTCGTTTATCGAAAATATACTATGTATACAAACATATGAATGAAAAACAGATAGTATACAAACAAAAAGAAGATAAAATACCTTTGTTTGGATACGTATACTGTTTTTTTATTTTGTGGATTAACGCATAAAAACATGAACAAAATTACATATAAACGAGTACGCATATAAACGACTTGTGAAAATGAATATAAATTATAGTTTGAAGTTCAAAACATATTGACACTAGGGGAGACTGCTTATATAATGGCATAGATAAGGAGGAGAAAATATGTTTGAAGAAATTAAACGAATCTTGAGTGAAGAACTCGGTATCGATGAAAATACGATTACCTTAGAATCAAAAATTGTTGATGATTTAGGGGCTGATTCTTTAGATGTTGTCGAACTAATTATGGCTCTTGAAGATGCATATAACATTGAAGTTAGTGATGATAAAGCACAAACGCTAAAAACAGTCAAAGACATTATCGACTACTTAGAAAGTCTTAAATAATCAACAATTTCGGAGGTTACTATGACGAATAGAGAGTTAAAAACGATTATAAAAATGTTTGAGTCGTCATCGTTAACACGACTGAAGCTCAGCAAAGAAAATACCACCATTGAACTTGAAAAACAAAATGAAGTTTTACAACAAACGACAGCACAGCCAATCAATACCGTAAAGCACATTGTTGAGAAAGAAGATCAGAATGCAGCGGGTAAAAAAGATAACTTCTTCCCTGTTAAAGCGCCTTTAGTGGGCACTTTCTATGAAGCACCTGCGCCGGACCAACCGGTATTTGTGCGCGTAGGTCAGACCGTTAAAAAAGGGGAGACGTTGTTTATTATCGAAGCGATGAAAGTGATGAATGAAATCACTGCACCGATCGATGGCAAACTTCAAGCGATTCACGTAACGAATGGGGACATGGTCATGTACGATCAACTCATTATGGAGATTGAGTGATGTTGCAAAGAGTGTTAATTGCCAATCGTGGTGAAATCGCCGTTAGAATTATCCGTGCCTGCAAACAAATGGGGATTGAAACAGTGGCTGTCTATAGTAATGTCGATAAAGAAAGTCTCCATGTGCAGATCGCTGATCAAGCCGTATGTATCGGGGAAGCTCATGCTTCTAAGTCGTACTTGAACATGGAAAATATTATTAGTGCTGCGATTAATACAGGCGCCGAAGCGATCCATCCTGGCTTCGGCTTTTTAAGCGAAAATGCGCAGTTTGCAGAATTATGTGAATCCTGTGGCATTCGTTTTATCGGTCCAAGCAGCGAAGTCATTCGTAATATGGGCGATAAGGCAAAAGCGAAACAGTTAATGAAGGCTGCTTCGGTTCCTGTCGTGCCTGGAAGTGACGGGGAAGTGACATTAGAAGAAGGTCAGCGTTTAATCGATGAAATTGGCTTACCGGTTTTAATTAAAGCCAGTGCTGGCGGGGGCGGAAGAGGGATGCGGATCGTTCGTAATAAGGAGGAGTTTGCTTCACTTTATCGCGCAGCATCTCAGGAAGCAGAAAATGCTTTTAAACACAGCGGGGTGTATATTGAAAAGTTAATTACTGATCCGCTTCATATCGAGGTGCAAATTATGGCGGATAAATATGGCAATGTTGTCCATCTTGGTGAACGGGATTGCAGTATCCAACGACGAAATCAAAAGGTTGTTGAAGAGGCGCCTTCACGGCTCAGTGATACTTTACGTAATAAGATTTTCGATTCAGCAATCAGCGCGGCAAAGCATGTTCAGTATGAAAATGCTGGAACGATTGAGTTCATCGTAAAAGATGAAAGGTATTACTTTATTGAGATGAACACACGAATCCAAGTCGAGCATCCTGTGACTGAGATGATTACGGGGATTGATATTGTCCGTGAGCAACTTCGTGTCGCAGGAGGTAAACCACTGCGGTATAAACAGGAAGATATTCAGTTTAACGGGCATGCGATTGAGGTTCGATTAAATGCAGAAGACCCTAAAAAAGCGTTTTTACCAAGTCCAGGTACGATTGAGTTATTGCATGTACCCAATGGTCTTGGTGTTCGTTTTGATTCAATGCTTTACACCGATTATGTGATGCCACCTTTTTATGATTCGATGATGGGCAAAGTGATTGTTCATGGGTTTAGCCGACTCGACGCCATTCGAAAAATGCGCGCGATGCTTGAAGAGCTCGTCGTTGAAGGGGTGCCGACAAACCAAAACTTTTTATCGATGATATTCATGCACCCAGAGTTTGTTAAGGGGGATGTTGATACAGGATTTATAGCGAAGCATTTAAAGGAGTTGTTGAACTATGAAACGTGAACAACTCATCGCTTCTTTTGAAAAGAAAAAAAGGTTCTTTAGTCATATTGAAGGCCATCAAAAGAAACCATTATACCAGCCGAAAACGCTTGATGTACCCGAAGGATTATATGAAAAGTGTTCGGCGTGTAAAAATACCTTTAGGCAACGTGATGTGATTAAGAACCAACTCGTTTGTCCCCATTGTCATAACCATTTTCGGGCGCGGGCAATTGATCGCTTAAGCATGACCGTTGATGCGCATACCTTCGTGGAAAAAGGGTTTGGGTATATTACGTTAAACCCCTTATTTCAAGAAGGCTACGATCAAAAGGTGCAAAACTATAAAAAGCAAACGAACCTTGATGAAGCCTACATTTATGGCTATGCTGAAATCCATAGTCAGCCCTGTGTCATCGGCGTCATGGACAGCTATTTTATGATGGGCAGTATGGGGAGTGTCGTCGGTGAAAAGGTGACAAAGAGTATTGAGTACGCGCTTTATAAAAAACTCCCTTTAATTATCTTCACAGCTTCAGGTGGCGCACGGATGCAAGAAGGTATTTATAGTCTGATGCAAATGGCTAAAACGAGTAGCGCACTACGCAAAATGGACCGACAAGGATTGCTATTTATTAGCGTGTTGACTCATCCCACCACAGGGGGTGTCACGGCATCTTTTGCGATGCTTGGGGATATTATCTTAGCGGAGCCGAAAGCGTTAGTTGGGTTTGCCGGCCCTAGAGTTATTGAGCAAACGATTCGGCAATCGTTACCTGAAGGGTTTCAAACGGCAGAGTTTATTTTAGAAAAAGGCATGATTGATAAAGTTGTCCACCGCCATGAAATGAAAAAAACGTTATACCGTTTGTTGAAAATGCATCGTAGGAGGGAAAACTAATGGATATCCTCCAAAAAGAGAAAAAGCTGCAAAAACTTATCGATGAACTTGAGCGTCTCGATGATGAAAAAGCGATTCAGGCAATCAAGCAAAACATTGAAGATTATAAAAAGAAAGCGATGTCGAACCTCACCGCATGGGATCGTGTTTTAATCGCAAGGCACCCTAAAAGACCCAACGCAAAAATGTTTATTCAAGGTGTTTTTGATGACTTTATTGAACTTCACGGCGATCGTGCTTATACCGATGATAAAGCAATCATTGGCGGATTAGCGAGTATCGGTGGCATCACCGTCACTGTCATTGCCCAGCAAAAAGGGTTATCCACCGAAGAAAACATTGCCTGTAATTTTGCGATGGCGCATCCTGAGGGCTACCGTAAAGCATTACGATTAATGAAACAAGCAGAGAAGTTTAAACGACCGGTAGTTACCTTCATCGATACTCCTGGGGCTTATCCTGGAATTGGGGCTGAAGCGAGAGGCCAAGGTGAGGCCATCGCAAAAAACCTTTATGAGATGAGTGATCTCTCAGTACCCATTGTTAGTGTAGTCCTTGGTGAAGGGGGTTCGGGTGGGGCGCTTGCGATTGGTATGGGTAATGAAGTCTATATGTTAGAAAATAGTATTTATTCGATTTTATCACCTGAAGGGTACGCCAGTATTCTTTGGAAAGATGCATCGAAATCTAAAGCCGCCGCAGAAGTCATGAAACTAACGAGTTATGATTTAGATGAAATGGGCATTATCGAAGGCATTATTAAAGAACCTTTGGGGGGCGCCCATTATCATCCTGAAGAAACGTATAAAGCCGTGAAAGAAACCGTTTATGACAGTCTGAAACGGTTGAATCGTCTCGGTCATTTTGAAATTCGCACTGCTCGGTATGCGAAGTATCGCAATATTGGGTTTTTCCAACGATTTAATTATGATAATTTGAAAGGTGTGGTGAAATGATCCATACGAAAATACTGGGGACAGGATCGTATGTCCCAAACCAAATCGTGTCTAATTTTGATTTAGAAAAACTCGTTGACACAAACGATGAGTGGATTCAGTCTAGGACGGGCATCATTAACCGCCGTGTGACACGAGGTGAGAACACTTCTGAACTGGCCTATAAAGCCGCGATAAAAGCATTAGAAGATGCTCAAGTCAACGCTCAAGATATCGATTTAATCATTGTTGCTACGGTGACTGGAGACTATCCTTTCCCTGCAGTTGCCCAAATACTTCAGCGACGCTTAAACTGTAACACGATTACGGCGTTTGATGTGAATGCTGCCTGCACAGGCTTTATATATGCACTGAATGTTGCCGACAAAATGATTCGTAGTGGCAGTTACCATAAAGCTTTAGTCATTGGGGCAGAAACCTTAACGAAGTATACCGATTATGAAGATCGGAATACGTGTGTGTTGTTTGCCGATGCCGCGGGGGCCATGGTTATAGGTAAAGCTGAGACACCGCATATTGAGAAAATTGTGACTTACGCAAAAGGGGATTTAGAAGGACTGCTTAAAATGGAGGGTTATCCACTCAAGGAAAACTTTAAGACACCCAAGCAAAAACGACCGTTCATTGAAATGCAAGGAACGGAAGTCTTTAAGTTTGCCACAAGTGTGTTACCCGAAGTTGTGAATACGTTAATTAACGAGACGGAGTATACGATGGAAGATGTGTCTTTAATTGTCGCCCATCAAGCAAATAAACGAATTATTGATAAATCGGCCCGTGTCTTAAAGGTGCCCATCGAAAAGATGTTTATGAACATCGATCAGTATGGGAATACCTCTGCTGCAAGTGTTCCATTAGCGATTGATGAAGCGATTCGTCACCATCATTTAAAGCGTGGCGATGTGTTTATCACGGTCGCATTTGGGGCAGGACTTACATGGGGTGGCGCAATGATTCGGTATTAAAAATGGAGGTAAAGACATGAAAATTGCGTTTATCTACTCAGGCCAAGGGTCTCAGTATAACGGCATGGGTAAAGATTTATATACTCAGTATGATTCGATAAAAAGACACTTTGATAGAGCCGACGACATCTTTCAAGAAGCACTGACAGAGGTTATGTTTAATGTCAATACAAAACTGGATTCAACACGCTACGCTCAACCAAGCATTTTTACATTCAGCACGGCGATCCGCGATCTTCTTGAAGAAAAGGGCATCGTTTCAGATGCTTGTGCGGGGTTATCGCTTGGAGAGTACGCAGCGTATTACGATGCTGGGGTTTTTGATTTTGAACAAGGGTTGAGGACACTTATCCATAGAGCCTATTTTATGCAAAAAAGCAGTGAAAATAGACCAGGAAAAATGGTGGCTTTGCTTGGCGATAAAAACCATCTACAAAACTTAATTGATGCGTATCCAGGATGTTACATCGCTAATCTCAACAGTGCGACTCAAACGGTTGTTGGGGGTGATGGTGAAACCATGGCGAAGGTTATCGAGGCTGCGAAATCGTATGGCTTTAAACGGGCAACACCGCTCAATACTAGTGGGGCCTTTCATACACCTCTCATGGCGGAAGCAAAGCAAGCATTCGAGCAATATTTAGCCTTTCAACCAAAGCGTCCTCCACAAAAACAGCTTTACCTAAATACTACGGGAACGCGCTATAAAGGTGAAGACCTTCATTCTGTGATGAGCGATCAAATTGTACAGCCTGTCCAGTTTGAAGCGATGATTGATGCAATGGTTCAAGACGGTATCGACGTGTTTATTGAAATTGGACCCAAAGATGTCTTAAAGAAACTAATTAAGAAACAAGTGAACAACCAGCCTGTTTTTCATATTGAAAACAGTCAAACCTTACTCGATACCATCGAGGCATTAAAGGAGTTGAACCAATGAAATTTAAAGATAAAACTGTCGTTGTAACAGGGGCTTCAAACGGGATTGGCAAAGCCATCGCTGAACACTTTGGTCGTGAGGGAGCGAATGTCGTTGTCAATTACTACTCGAGTGAAGAAGGGGCCTTAGACACAAAGAAAACGATTGAACAACTAGGCGGACAAGCGCTGATGTATCGTGCAAATATTGCCGAGTATCAGCAATGTCAAGAGTTAGTTGAAGCCACCATTAACCATTTCGGACGAATTGATGTGCTTGTGAACAATTCTGGCATTACCCGTGATCAATTAATGTTAAGGATGTCTGAAGAGGATTTTGATGCAGTGATTGAAACAAACTTAAAAGGCACATGGAACATGATAAAGCACGCTTCACGGCCAATGTTAAAACAAAAATATGGCAGAATTATTAACCTATCTAGCGTGGTTGGAGTCATTGGCAACGCTGGCCAAGCAAACTATGTTGCCAGTAAAGCAGGGGTCATCGGTTTAACCAAGTCTTTAGCAAAAGAGTTTGGTAAGAAACAAGTAACAGTCAATGCGGTCGCGCCAGGATTTATTGAGACAAAAATGACGGCTTCATTGAATGAAGAGGTCAAATCATTTTATCGTTCTCAAATTCCTCTTAATACGTTTGGCTCAGTCGATGATGTCGCTTACACAGTGCTCTTTTTAGCCAGTGATGAGGCACGGTATATCACAGGACAAACCATCAATGTAAACGGAGGGATGATTGGATGAAAAAACGTGTTGTAGTCACAGGAATAGGAACGATAAATCCATTAGGAAATAATCTTCAAGTGACATGGGAAGCCGCAAAGAATGGAGTAAACGGCATTGCTGAAGTCAAACGTTTTGATGCCTCAAACTGGGATGTGAAAATTGCCGGTGAAGTTAAAGATTTCGATTTTGAAACCTATTTTGGCAAAAAAGAAGTCAAACGCAATGACCGTTTTAGCTTATTGGCGATGGTTGCGACAGATGAAGCGATTAAAGATAGTCAACTCGATTTCTCCACACGTTCAACAGAAAGAGTGGGTGTCTACTTTTCCAGTGGAATTGGCGGGCTTGAAACGATTGCTATTGAACATTCAAAAGGCTTAAGCAAAGGGTTTAATCGCATATCGCCCTTCTTTATCCCCACCTCAATTATTAATATCGCTGCGGGAAACATTGCTATAAAATATGGCATTCATGGTCCTGCTACTGCGAGTGTTACAGCATGCGCTAGTGCAACTAATACCATCGGTGATGCGTTTAGAAGTTTACGTGATGGCTATTTAGATATCGCCATTGCGGGAGGCAGTGAAGCCACGATTACTGAGCTTGGTTTATCGGGATTTAAAGTGATGCATGCACTGAGTAACAGCAACGATCCGAATAATGCTTCAATACCTTTTGATAAAGAACGGAGTGGATTTGTCATGGGTGAAGGAGCGGGAACGTTAATATTAGAAACCCTAGATCACGCCCAAGAGCGCGGTGCAAAAATCTATGCTGAAATCGTTGGCTATGGTGCCACCTGTGATGCCACCCATATCACTTCACCTGACCCGCAAGGGACGGGAGCGATGAACTGTATGAAAAACGCCTTGCTTGATGGCAAAGTTCCTTTTAACCAAGTGGATTATATTAACGCCCATGGGACCTCGACGCCGCTCAATGATCGCATTGAAACCCTGGCCATTAAACGCTTGTTTAACGATCACGCTAAACACCTTGCTATTAGTTCAACGAAATCAATGACTGGACATCTACTCGGCGCCAGCGGCGCCATCGAATCGATATTTTCGATTATGGCGGTCAAAGAGGACTTTGTGCCACCGACAATCAACACTAAAAACTTTGACCCAGAATGTGATTTAGACTATACTGTGAATGTAGGTAAATCGCGTCCTGTTTCCATTGCCTTATCGAACTCTTTAGGATTTGGTGGACACAACGCGACACTTGTTTTTAAGAAATGGGAGGGTTAGTATGTTAGATAGCAATCAAATCCAAGCGATTATTCCTCATCGTTATCCATTTTTGCTTGTCGATAAAATTATCGCAATGGATCCAGGAAAATCCGTGAAAGCGATAAAAAATGTCACGGCAAATGAACCGTTTTTTATGGGACATTTTCCTGAAGAGCATGTGATGCCTGGGGCTTTGATTATCGAGTCGCTAGCGCAAGCGGGGGCGGTGGCAATTTTAAGTGAGCCGCAGTTTAAAGGCAAGATAGCCTATTTTGCAGGCATCGATAAATGCCGTTTTAAACGTAAAGTAAAACCGGGAGACACCTTAGTGTTAGAACTAGAAATCACAAAACTTAAAGGTCCGATCGGTAAGGGTACAGCAAAGGCCACTGTCGATGGTGAGCTCGCAGTATCTTTAGAAATGACCTTTGCCGTCGGTCAATAAAAAAACAACGCTTGGCGTTGTTAAGTTCCTGTGCTACCAAAACCACCATTGCGATTATCGCTTAAGGGGTGGTCTTCTTCAGTTTTTAAGTATTTGATAAAGATTCCTTGCGCAATTCGGGTCCCTTTTGGGATGAATTGCGTTTTATTTGTGAAATTGTATAACGACACAAAAATCGCCCCATCGTTATCGGGGTTTCCAAAATAATCGGCGTCAATAATGCCCACATTATTTGGAATCGTAACACCAAACTTTTTGGGTAAGGAGCTCCTTGGATACAGTTTTAAGACTTCATCGTCTTGCATATAAGCTTTGATGCCCGTATGAGCGAGCTTGATTTCACCCGGTTCAATCTGGATATCCTCGATGATTTCAAAATCATAGCCTGCACTCTTTTTTGTACTTCTTTGGGGCAGTTTTATGGTACGGGTTTGATACCCATTAGCAATTTTAAATCCTCTCATTGTATCATTCCTTTTCGTGTTTGTTTTATTATAGCACGTTCGCTTGTTTAACGATGTGAATTATCAAGTATTTTTGAGAAAACCTTGACTTTTAAAAGCGAACTCTCTACACTTAAGATAGAAAGATTAGGTGTTTTAACATAACAGGGAATTGGGTGAGAATCCCAGGCTGTCCCAGCAACCGTAATATGGACGAAATGCGAGACCACTGCTTCGGCGGGAAGGTGCAAAGTAGGATGATATTAAGCCGGTAGACCTACCTTATCTTCTAAAGTTTACACTCCTGGGTATGAGTAGTAACGTCTATTAGCTAAACGTCGTTTAGAATAATATGCGTGGTTACCATCCAGGAGGATGGTTTTTTTATTAATAACATGCATAAGGAGGACAAAATGAAAAAACTATTCTCTCTGGTGACACTAGTATTTTTAGCGTTTTTGATGGTTGCTTGCGATGCAGAAGAGTATCTCAATCAAATTCAAGAACTCGAAGAAACAGTTGAAGCCAAAAATAACCAAATCGAAGGTTATGAACTAATTTTAGGGGATAAAGAGAATCGCCTGAAAGAGCTTGAAGACAAGCTAGAAAGATTAAATGAAGAAGCAAACTACCTTGAGGAAATCGAGGCACTTGAAGAAACGATTTTAGACTTAACCATCCAAATTGAAGCGCTTCAAACAGCACTTTCTGATAAAGAAGCAGACATCGCTCAGTTACAAGAAAGCCTATTAGAACTCGAGCGATTCCGTGATGGCTACGACGGGTATTTTACGATCACAGTCGGTGAAGGCGAAAAAGCACAAACCCGTGTCGTTCGATTTTATGACGATGCCGAAGCCTCTTTATGGCAATTGCTTAATAGCACCTTTAATGTCCGTTCGATTGAAACGGAGTGGGGCCAACAAATTCTCGGAATTGACACCATCGATGCGCCCTTTGGCAGTTTTATCGCCTTTTACATTAATGATGAATTTGCCATGACCGGTGTGGAAAGCACGCCGTATCACCATCTTGATCACTTTAGCTTTGTTAAAGAGTGGTGGCATCTTGATGCTCAGAGGGTATATGAAGCATTAAATCTTATGGTAGAAAACCGTGTGGAGGATTACCTTTTGCCACCGAATTACCATGTGATTATCGGGCTAGCACAGTTAGGGATACTCGATGAGTATACGATTGAACTCGATGAAACCTTACCCGAGACCGTCGGTGGTTTAGTCAGTCGTATCTTTATCGAAAATGCCCTTGGTTTTGATACCCAAGCGAGCACAGAAGCCTTGTATGAAATCAAAACGATCGGCCATCTTTATACGACGTCCTTGGTTTATGCGGCACTTAAAACGAATGATCAACTTGATCTTGAGTCGTTTGAAGCCGATTTACGCGATGCGATGGCAACACAAAACCTAAGTACAACCGATTTAGATACCTTGTCAATGATGCTTATCGCCTTATCATTGCTGAATCATGAAGAAACTAACGAGTTGATCGGGCAAAGTTTGGAAGAAATTGAACAACGCCTATACACAAGTGAGTTTGGTGATAACGCCGCGACATTTGCGAATGTGATTATCGGCTTATTGAGCGTTGATAAGAACCCGATGAGTGCACGGTATTATAATAGTTCAGAAGAAAGCTTACTTGAAGTGTTTATCAGTTTTCAAAATCCTGATGGAACATTTAACTGGACCACTGAACCAGACGCAATGTTTTCAACACCTCAAGCATTTTTAGCACTTGTTATGCTTGATGAGTTTATCCTTACAAATGTAGGGACCAATCCGTATATTTTTGATTAGAAATTAGGTGGTAATATGAAAGTAATTGCGAGTGCTCTCGTTATTATTGTAATGGCGGTATTTTGGACGATTCTCACGGTCGACACACCCTATGAACAACCCGATGGCATCGGCAATGTTATGGTGGTTGTGGTGGCTGAAGACGGTTCGATTATCATTGAAGATCGTCTATCCTTTAAAGAAGGGGATACCTTACTCGGTGTTCTTGATCAAAACTATACTTTGCGTTACACAACCACGAGCATTGGGAGAATTCTCCTTGATTTTGAATCGGTGAAAACGGATTTTGAGCGCGATTTTATTCAGATAAGGATTTCAGGTCAATTGCTACGAAGTGGTGCAGAGCCATTGCTTATGGACAACGATCTTTCCCCTGTAGGGATTGATTCAATTCCTTTAGTGGACGGCAATCGCTATTACTTCGTCTATCAGAGGATTGGACATTAAGATGCCTTTAAAACGACTGATTTTTATGGCGATGTGCATTACAATTGTCTTTGTCCAAGAGCAAATATTAACCATTATACCTAATGTCCAGTTTACGACGTTATTATTAGTTTTATACGTGAGTTTGTTTAAATGGCGTGAAAGTGTCGCGATGATTGTGATCTATGTAATTTTGGATAACCTTTACATGAACTCATTTAATCCCATTTATACGCCAGCGATGTTGCTGGCCTGGCTTACGATTCCACTGCTTTACTACACCGTTTTAGGACAGACTAAATCGGAGGTTAAACTCGCGGTCTTTGGCTTGCTTTATGGGTTTTATTATGGTTGGGTTTTTATCCCTTTTAGAATGGTAGAACTTGGCATTACTGAATTTTGGCCGTATCTAATGCTCGATATTCCTTTTCAAATCATTATGGCCGTCAGTAACTTTATTACCATTCTATGGCTGTATAAGCCACTTTATACAACCCTCAATTTTGAAATGGATGCCTTAGGATTCAATCGTGAAAAGGAAATCTTGAATTAGACAATATTAAGGAAAAACACTTGCACTCCAAGTGTTTTTTTGATATACTACTAAATGCCGTAAAATACACACACAAGGAGAGTGTTTTCTCAAGAGCTTTACGCGACCGTAAAGTGGGAACAACACGAAGACGTTTGTGGAGGTAAAATCAAAAAAAACTAAGGAGGATTAATTTATGGCAGTCATTACAATGAAACAATTATTAGAGTCAGGTGTTCATTTTGGACATCAAACCCGTCGTTGGGATCCAAAAATGGCGAAGTTTATTTACACTTCGCGCAACGGCATTCATATTATTGACTTACAACAAACCGTTGTCTTAATTGAGGAAGCGTATCAACGTTTACACGCTATCGCTAAAGAAGGCGGTAAAGTGTTGTTTGTAGGGACAAAGAAACAAGCACAGGACGTAATTGTTGAAGAGGCGACGCGTTCAGGGCAATACTATGTTTCAAAACGTTGGTTAGGGGGCACCTTAACAAACTTTAAAACCATCCGTAAAAGTGTCCGCCGTTTGCATCAAATTAAGCAAATGGAAAAAGACGGAACGTTTGAACGTTTACCTAAAAAAGAAGTCATTGGGTTACGTAAAGAGTTAAACCGCCTAGAAGCTTTTCTAGGGGGCATTCAAGATATGCGTACCTTACCTGAAGCGGTCTTTATTGTCGATCCTAAAAAAGAGCGTAACGCGATTTTAGAAGCCCGCAAATTAGGGATTCCTGTTTATAGTATGGTTGACACAAACTGTGATCCTGACGAAGTTGATTTCGCTATTCCTGCGAATGACGACGCGATTCGTTCAATTAAAGTTATCGTTAGTACAATGGCCAATGCTATGGTTGAAGGTAGTGGCGGTATTGAAGAAGCTAAGGAAGAAGAAAAACCCGAAGTGAAAAGACCAGCTAGAGTTGAAAAAGTTGCTGAACCTAAAAAAGAAACTGTAAAACCAAAGCGTGAAAAAGCCCCTGAAGTAGAAGTTAAACCAGTGGCTGAAAAAGCGCCTAAAGCTGAAGAAAAACCCGAAGTGAAAAAAGCGCCTAAAGTTGAAGCAAAACCGCGTGTTGAAGAATCACCGAAGGAAGAACCTAAAACTGAAACGGTTGATCTTGAAACATTAACCGTTGCAGAGTTAAGAGAAATCGCTAAAGATCGTGGTTTAACTGGATATTCAAAACTACGTAAAGCTGAACTTATTGAAGCATTAAAATAATAAAGGAGAGCTTTGAGCTCTCTTTTTCAAAAAACCTGTTCAAGTTGTATAAAAGAACGATGGAATATGGTAAAATATGTAATGATATTAGAAGATGAGTGGAGGAAATAGAAATGGCAGTAACCGCAGCATTAGTTAAGCAACTCAGAGAGAAGACAGGGGCAGGGATGCTCGATTGTAAAAAAGCGTTAGATGAAACCAATGGAGATATCGATAAAGCCATCGATTACTTGCGTGAAAAAGGCATTGCAAAAGCCGCGAAAAAAGCCGATCGTATTGCCGCTGAAGGCTTATGTAATATTTTAGTCAAAGACAATAAAGCAGTTTTATATGAGTTAAACTCAGAAACCGACTTTGTCGCAAAAAACCAAGAATTTTTAAGTTTATTGGAAAATATTGGGTTAGCGATTTTACACTCAAATGCGACCAACCTCGATGAAGCACTGAATGTTGAACTTGAAGGAAAAACCATTGCCGATACCGTGATTGCCGCAACTGCAAAGATTGGCGAGAAACTAAGTTTACGACGTGTAGAAGTCATTAAAAAATCAGATGACATGGTGTTTGGTGCCTACAGTCACATGGGCGGACGTATTGTTTCTTTGGCATTGATTACAGGAGAAAATGAAGTTGTCGCTAAGGATGTAGCAATGCATGTGGCGGCGATTAATCCTCGTTACCTCGACCAAAATGAGATCAGTGAAGAAGTTATCGAGCACGAGCGTCAAATTTTACGTAATGAAGCGTTGAATGAAGGAAAGCCTGAGCAAATCGTTGACAAAATGGTCATCGGTCGTTTAAACAAGTTTTTAAAAGAAATTTGTTTAGTGAATCAACCGTTTGTAAAGAATCCAGATATTACGGTTTCCCAGTATGTTAAAGAAGCGCAATCTTCGATTGTTTCGTTTGTTCGCTTAGAAGTTGGCGAGGGCATTGAAAAACGCCAAGAAGATTTTGCGAGTGAAGTTAAATCACAAATGAATAAGTAAAAAAATAGGACACTTTTTTGTGTCCTACTTTTCAATAAGGGGAGAGTATCATGAGTGAAAAGAAACGCTTGATAATTAAGTTAAGTGGTGAAGCTTTAAGCTATGAAAACCATCGTGGCATCGATCCTTTGCGGGTCCGTGATATCGCGCTTGAAATAAAAGATGCCTATGACCTGCATTTGTTTGAAATCGGCATTATTATTGGTGGTGGAAACATTTGGCGTGGAAAGCAAGCGAGTGAGATGGGTATGGAGCGAAGCAGTGCTGATTACATGGGTATGATAGCGACGATTATGAATGCTTTGGCACTCCAAAATGCGTTAGAATCACTCGGTGTCGAAACGCGAGCAATGACGAGTTTGAATATTCCTCAGGTCGCCGAGCCGTATATTCGTCGTAAAGCCATTAGCAATTTAGAAAAAGGCATGATTGTTATCTTTGGTGGTGGCACAGGAAATCCTTATTTTAGTACGGATACCACAAGTGCTTTGCGCGCTGCAGAAATCGGCGCTAAAACGATTTTAATGGCGAAAAATGGAATTGATGGGGTTTACGATAAAGATCCGCGTTTGCATCAAGACGCAAAACGGTTTGAAACATTACGTCATCACGATATTTTGGAAAACGGGCTTAAAGTTATGGATTCAACGGCCGCGGCGTTATGTAAAGACAATGACATTGAGATTGTTGTATTTGATATGAACATCAAGGGCAATATTAAACGAGCTGCACTTGGTGAGAATATAGGAACACTTATTAAATAAGGAGGATCGTTATGATTGATGAGTTATTATTAGAAGCAGAAGAACGTATGGATGGCGCGATAAACGCGTTAACACGTGAATTTTCAAAAGTACGGACAGGACGTGCAAACCCAAAGCTTCTCGATCCTGTCATGGTAAACTACTATGGCGCACCCACACCGATTAATCAGCTAGCGAACATTAGTGTGCCTGAACCAAACCAGCTACTGATTAAGCCGTATGATCGCAGCGCGATTAAAGATGCAGAAAAGGCTATTTTAGCTGCGAACTTAGGCGTCACTCCTCAAAATGAGGGCGAGCAAATCCGCATTGTTTTGCCTAAGTTGACAGAAGAAACGCGAAAGACTTTAGTTAAAGATGTCAAAAAACTAACTGAAGAGGCCAAAGTGGCCATTCGTAATATCCGCAGAGACGTCAATGAAGGCATTAAGAAAGCGCAGAAAGCCAGTGAAATCACCGAAGATGATGAAAAGGGCTATTTAGATGACGTGCAAACGTTAACCGATCAATTTATTGAAAAAGCTGAAGCGGAAATGCGTCGTAAAGAAGAAGATTTAATGCAAATCTAAACCACCCAATGGTGGTTTATCTTTTGTCTTTAATGGTATAAAAAAGGGTTTTAGTGTATAATATACTTTGCATAGAAAATGAGGTGAAATGATGAGGTTAAAACAACAAGTAATGGCGAAACCAGTGCCTAAGCATATTGCGATTATTTTAGATGGCAATGGACGTTGGGCGAAGCGTCGAAATCTACCTCGTCATGCCGGTCATAAACAAGGGGCGATCAATCTCCAAAAAATCACCCTTGAAGCGCATCAATTAGGGATTCGTTTTTTAAGTGTCTATGCGTTTAGTACGGAGAACTGGCGCCGACCTAAAGAGGAAATTGACTATTTAATGAACTTACCTAAGATTTTTGAAGAAGAGTATAAAGATAATTTTAAAGAGTACGATATTCGGGTTGTTTTTAGTGGCCGTAGAGATCGCATCTCTCAAGCGAATCTCGATTTGATGCAGCGGGTTGAAGAAAAAACAAAGGATCGAAAAGGCTTAACACTTAATGTGTGCTTAGATTATGGCAGTCATGATGAAATAACCCGCGCCGCAAAAAAAGTGGCTGAAGATGTTTTAAACGGCCAGCTCACGTTGGCGTCGATTAATGAGGATGTTTTTGCATCGCGACTCTATACACGTGATTTACCGGATGTTGATTTATTGATTCGGACGAGCGGTGAAGTGCGCTTAAGTAATTTTCTTTTGTGGCAAGTTGCCTATGCCGAGTTTTACTTCACAAAGGTTTTGTGGCCGTCGTTTTCGGCAAAACATTTATATAAAGCGATTAAGCATTATCAAAAACGCCATCGTAAATTTGGTGGATTAAAGGAGTGAGCGCATGAAAGAACGATTGATAACGGGTTTAGTTTTAGCGCTCGTATTGATTCCTATGCTCTTTGTGAGTGTAACGTTGTTTACACTTATTTTAGGTGTTTTTTCGGTTGTTGCTGGCTATGAAATCATTCGTGTATTTACACAAAAACATTCTTATCGTCGTGGATATAGGGGTTTTCACATGGTGGCAACGGGCTTTTTGTATACGCTAATGGTGGTTGATTATCTTCAGTTGTTGAGTGAGAATCTTCTTAGTCTTGGTCTGTTATTTGTGATGATTGTTGTTTTAGTTTGGTATGTTTTCGATGAAAAATTAGAGACGACTATGGCTGCGAAGTCGTTTTTAGCGATGGTGTATGTTGCCTTTGGTTTTGCCGCCATTAGCATGACGCGAAGCATCAGTCTTGAACTTTTAGGGTACTTACTTATTTTGACTATGGCCACCGATGTCTTTGCCTATTTTTCAGGGTATTTATTTGGGCGCCATAAGCTCGCACCACTCATCAGCCCGAAAAAAACGGTTGAGGGAGCGATAGGTGGGACGGTGGTCGCAGTTATTATTGCGACAGTGTATCGTTCGTTGATGCCGTCTTTCACTGACTTATCGCTAGTGTTAGTGATTTTATTAGGGATCATTGTATCGTTTTTAGCGCAAATCGGCGATTTGGTCGCATCGAAACTCAAACGCGCCCACGATGTTAAAGATTTTTCACATCTACTACCGGGGCATGGGGGCTTACTCGATCGCTTCGATTCAAGCATTTTTGCGGCGATGGCACTGATGATTGCGATGATGTTTATTGAGGTGCTTTAAATGAAACGAATTATGCTTTTAGGGGCTACTGGGAGTATTGGGCAACAAACGCTTGAAATTATTGAGCACTATCCAGAGCGTTTTTCGCTTTATGGTGCTACCGCTAAAACGAATGTTGAGCAGTTAATGGCGATTGTGATGCGTCATCAGTGTAAAGTGGTCGCCATCGAAGAAACGTATCGAACATTGTTTAATGAAACACAGTTTTATCCTTTAGAAGCGTTATCGACGTTAGTTGAAGAACTACCTAAGGATGTTGTGATTGTGAATGCGCTTGTCGGCAGTGTGGGGTTACGCCCCACAGTAACCGCATTGTTAAATCATCGCGATGTTTTGCTTGCGAATAAAGAAACGTTAGTGGTTGGTGGGGAAATTATCGCGCCACTCATGAAACGCTCAAGAGGACGATTAATCCCGATTGACTCTGAACATTCCGCGTTGCGAGAGTGTTTGCGAGGCCGTAAGTTAAAAGACGTTGAGAAAGTGGTGATTACCGCAAGTGGCGGTAGCTTTCGTGATTACTCTCGAAAGCAATTAAAGAAGGTTACCTTAAAGGATGCGTTGAAGCACCCGAACTGGACGATGGGGGCAAAAATAACCATTGATTCAGCGACGCTGATGAATAAGGTTTTTGAGGTCATCGAAGCGCATTACTTATTTCAGCTCCCCTATGATAAAATTGAAGCAGTGATTCATAAAGAAAGTGTTGTACATGGGTTGATTTATTATAAGGATGGGAATATTATGACGCATATGGGACCGGCTGATATGCGGATTCCGATAGTGAGTGCTTTGCAAGATGAGGATGTCTTGACGTATCGTTCGTTTTTTGATCTGACGAAGTTACGCACCTTGCACTTTCAGCGTATTGACAGTGCTCAGTATCCACTGTTTGATTTAGGGATGGCTGTGGCAAAGAAGAAAGGGTTACATGTTGTGACAATGAATGCAGCCAATGAAGCAGCCGTTGATTTATTTTTACGCAAGAAGATTAATTTTTTGACGATTGAGACGATTATTTATGATTGTCTTGATCGTTTCGAAAACGATAAAGAAATCACTCTTGATTCAGTAATTGAGCATGATCAAGAGGTAAAAAAATACGTTTATCAAGAATATTTAGGTGGTGTTTAGTATGCTCAGTATTTTAGCGTTTATTTTAATGCTTGGTGTGGTTATTTTTATTCATGAACTCGGTCATTTTGTGATGGCGAAAAGGGCGGGGATTTTGTGCCATGAGTTTGCCTTAGGTATGGGACCGATTTTGTGGAGTAAAAAACGTGGAGAAACCTTGTATAGTCTCCGTGCGATTCCGATTGGTGGCTTTGTGATGATGGCCGGTGAAGAAGTTAATGATGAGATGCTTAAGGTCGGTCAAAAAATTAAACTCATTTTTGAGGATGATCGTGTTTCACATATTGTTTTAGATGCTGAGGATGCGCGTTACCAAGATGCCCTCGAAGTGATTGTCGAAAGCTATGATTTAAAAGGCATCGACGATCAAGCGTTATTTATTAATGAGTATACTGTGAAACGTGATGCCTATTATGTGATGAAAAATAAATCGCTCCAAATCGCACCGTATGAACGAAGTTTTGAATCAAAGACGTTAATCGAACGGTTTTTAACGATTTTTATGGGCCCTTTTATGAACTTTCTTTTAGCGATCGTCTTATTTTTCGGCATTGCTTTAATCCAAGGGTTGCCGCAAGAAAACACGACTGAAATTGGGCGAGTTCCTGTCATAAGTGATGAAATTCGTGCCGATACTGAGTTGTATCAAATGTATTTAAACTCTAATTTGTACAATGTCTTTGAGGTCGGCGATGAAGTGTTGCGCATCGAAGGTCAAACGGTCGAGAAATGGAGCGATGTGACGCGAATTCTGCGCGAACAAGTCGCGAATCGGAGCATTGAAGTTGTTGTCTTACGCAACGGCCATGAAGAGACTTTAACGGTGACCCCTTTAATCTATATATATAGTATGGGTCTTGTGTCGAGTCTTCGTGAACCGGAGAGTTTGTTGTTAAATGTTTTGGATAACTTTCCTGCCCATCAAGCAGGGATGCGAACAGGCGACAGAATTGAAGCGATCAATGGCAATCCAGTGTCGACATGGCAGGAGGCACTGAGTTATATTGCGACGAATACAGAAGGTGAAGTCATGACGCTTAGGATAAACCGTAATGGTGCGACCATGAGTTTTGAGGTGGATCCTTTTGATGAAGCGTTCTTAAGTGGCCAACAGATTCGTATGATTGCAGTGGATGCAGGCATTGGTCCAATTTACCAGCGGGAGTTTTTAGGAACGTTTAGTTATGGGTTTACCATGTTGTTTGGGACATTTTCGATGATTTTCTCAACGCTTGCCTCTTTATTCTCTGGAACGATTTCGGTAAACATGCTGGCGGGACCGGTGGGCATTGCTTCGATGACGGCGCAAGCGGTTGCAGCTGGCTTTATTGCGTTTTTAAGCTGGGTTGCGATTTTAAGTATTAATTTAGGGATTATTAATCTCTTACCGATCCCCGCACTCGATGGTGGACGGCTAGTCTTTTTAGGCTATGAAGCGATTGCTAAGAAACCTGTGAATAAACGGGTTGAGAATTATATCCATTTCGTGATGTTTATTTTATTAATAGCACTGTTTGTTTATATTACATTTAACGATGTTTTACGGTTAATACCAACAGAATAGGGTGAAAGAATGAAGCAAAGTTTATTGTTTGTACCAACATTGAAAGAAGCGCCAAAGGATGCTGAAGTTAAAAGCCATAAGTTAATGGCCCGTGCAGGCCTGATTAAACAGACGTCTGCGGGTGTGTACACGTATTTGCCACTTGCCCATAGAGTGATTCGCAATATTGAGACGATTATTCGTGAAGAACTTGATAAACGGGGTTGTAGTGAAATGTTGATGCCGGCTTTACAACCTAGAGACCTTTGGGATGAATCAGGACGCTGGGATTTGTATGGGCCTGAGTTAATGCGCTTGAAAGACCGAAAAGAAAGAGATTTTTGTTTGGGTCCTACGCATGAAGAGATTGTTACACATGCAGTGAGAGATTACATTAATTCCTATAAAAAGCTCCCGCTTGCACTCTACCAAATTCAAACGAAGTTTAGGGATGAGATGCGCCCACGTTTTGGCTTAATGCGTGGCCGTGAGTTTATTATGAAAGATTTATATACGTTTCATGAAAACCAAGAGGATTTAGACCGTTGGTATCAATCGATGAAGGAAGCGTACACTGAAATCTTCCGACGCTCAGGACTGGAAACTCGAATTGTTTCTTCCGATACCGGTCAGATTGGTGGCGATGAAGCCGATGAGTTTATGGTGATGAGTGAAGTCGGTGAAGATACGATTTCGTACTGTATGTCGTGCTCGTATGCTGCAAACCAAGAGTTTAGTGGCTTAAGTGACGGCGATGTTTGTCCTAAATGTGGGGGAACAATTCGGACGGCTAAAGGGATTGAAGTCGGCAACATTTTTAAGTTGGGCACGAAATATTCAGAAAGTATGAATGCACTGTTTACTTCGCGTGAAGGAAAAAGAGAACCGGTGATTATGGGTTGCTATGGGATTGGCATTAGTCGTACCTTGATGGCTTCGGTTGAACAGCATAGTACCGAGGATGCATTGGTGTGGCCTAAAGAGTTAACGCCGTTTGATCTTCATGTTGTACCGGTGAACTATCGTGACGATGCGTTGATTGAGAAAGTGGATGGATTGGTCCGTAGTTTAGAAAAAGATTATCGTGTGTTACTCGATGACCGTGACGAAAGAGCGGGTGTAAAGTTTAAAGATGCTGATTTGATTGGCGTGCCGTATCGGATGGTTATTGGTAAGGATTTCTCAAACGGGAAAATTGAGTTTTTAAATCGCTACAACGATCACAAGGAAGTCCTTGATCTCGAGGATTTAGCGGAAACCTTGAAATCGTTAAATATTTAGTGTAAAACGTCACAGAATTTATGAGTGCTTTTGGTTGACAAAAGCACTTTTTTTTATTATATTAATCTACAGTTTACTGTGTTTAAGCTTTTAAAATAGCGGTTTTCAAAAAAAGGAAAAAAAAGTATTTAAAAGGGTTGACTTTAAAAGTGATAAGTTATATACTCTTTATTGCGGGCCGAGAGATTGAAAAATTTCCGACCCGAAATTAATCTTAAATTTTCTTATCAAAAGCGTGTAATTGGCTTGACTTAAACTGTGAAGTGTTGTAAAATGTTTAAGCACTGATAAGATAGTGTATGATTTTGTATGGTCTTTGAAAACTAAATAGAACAGAATTACTTTGAGTGATTAGGATTTCAAACAAACCTTAAATTTAAACTTCGTTTAGAAGTTTACATATTTTTATGGAGAGTTTGATCCTGGCTCAGGATAAACGCTGGCGGCATGCCTAATACATGCAAGTCGAACGGAAAATCCTTCGGGGTTTTCAGTGGCGAACGGGTGAGT
>SKFS01000128.1 GCA_007117885.1 Candidatus Izemoplasma sp. | reverse complement strand
CATCCATATTTGGACGTAAATTTCTAAGCGACTTATAGCTCGCAACATGAACATGCCGCCCTAAAATAAAGACAACAGGAATTGCCATGATCGCCACGATTGGCGTATATAAAGGAATAGGAATAATCAACATATGGATTACCATTAGCGTCATCATCGTTCCCGCGATGATACCACTTAACAGCATCCGTTTTTTAGCGATATTTACCTTTTCGACATCGGGGTCAACTTGATCGTTTAGTTCTTCTTCTAAACGCGCTTGATAACCACTGTCTTGGACTGCTTTTTTAATATCACTAATGCGCACTTTGTCTTGTTCATAAACAAGCGTCAGTTTATCATTAGCAATATTGACGTTCACATCGCTAACACCTTTTAGTTTTGTAACAGCGCGGTCAACATTCACTACACACGCCGCACACGTCATGCCTTCAACGCGCATCGATATGCGCTTAGTATGACGATCATCGAGTTCAGCATCATAGCCAGAACTTCGGATAATCTCAATAATCGCCTCGGCGGTTAAGACGTCCTCGTCGTAGTCAACAACACCGGTATCGTTGGCTACATTAACCACCACGTCATGGACGCCTTTTACCCGTTTTAAGGTGGCATCAATCGTTTGGGCACACGATGCACAACTCATGCCTTTAAGCTTTAATTTTATTGTCTTCATACTTAACTCCTAACCCTCCCTATAGGGGGGTGCTTTTTTATCATAATAGCACAGATTCTATCAACATGCAAATAAAAAGACCTTTGCAGGTCTTAGCGGTAGCGGCGTCTTTTTTTAGGTAAGACATCGTGAATGTTCCGTGTTTGGACATCGGTTAGGGTGGTGCGTGTATAGTGCTTAGGTTTTAGCCACTGACGACGAATTTTGCCGTGTTCATAGAGCCAGCTAAAACTAAGCACTAAGACCGTGAAAGGACCCATAACAAAAGCATGGAGATAGGCCACGGGGTAGCGAAGGAAAAACACGAAACTCGGTGTCGTTAAAACGGTGCTATAAAATGTTACAGCCACAATAAAACCCAAAGCGAAAACATACTTGAGTTGTTTTGTGTACAGTGCAACGCTACTATCCTTTATAAAGGAGATACTACTTACTAACAAAATGATAATTAACGCAATCACATAAACCACCATCGCGTCAATAGGGTAATAAAGATAAAGATTAAGCACAAGCAAAGTCGGTAACATCAAAAAAGTTTTTTGCGAACGATTGACGTCCTCATCTAAGTGGTGATGATAGCTTTTCATTTCACTCAAGAAAAGTGCAAACTGGATTGCTGCAAAAGCGCCCATAACAATGACCGATCCCATTGCATAAGGATTGATAAACTGAAACTGAGCGTATTGATAAAGAAAGACTTGTAAAGGGACCATTAAAGCATAATAAAAATAACTAAAGGCCAGAGCATATTTAATCATAATTAGCTCAAAAGTATTGATCAAAAACGACTGCAGTAAACTTACCGCAATCAGAAAAAAGCCAGCAAAAAGTAAAACTGGTGTGGGCAATAATTCCCCCCATAAGGCACCAATACCGAACTGGGCAAACACCAGCATTGCGGATATGTAATAAACTTGAGCTTTCATAAAAACACCTCGGGGCTATTATACAGAACTCTCTTTGTTTTCACAAGAGCTAGCTCTAAGTGGCAGCGATTGTTAAATAACTTGCAAAACGCGATGAATAAATAGTTCAACGATTTCTTGATCAAACTGGGTTCCAGCATGTTTTTTTAGCTCTGAAATCGCTCGTTTTTTTCCTAATGCTTTACGGTAAGGACGGTCGGCAGTCATGACTTCATAGGCATCGGCAATACTAATAATTCTTGCAAACAAAGGAATCGCTTCACCTTTGAGTCCTTTAGGATAACCGGTCCCATCAATACGCTCATGATGACTCAATGCATACTCTGCAATATCCGAATACTCATCGGCGGCTTTTAATAACTGATAGCCATTAATGGTATGGTTTTTCATCATTGCATACTCTTCTTGGGTTAAGGCTTCAGGCTTTTCAAGCAGCGCATCTGGGATGGAGATTTTTCCGATGTCATGAAGCATCGCAGCAAGACTGAGCTCTTCAAGTTGATCGGCGTTTAAGTCTAATGCTTTACCAATTTGATAGGCGATACGACTCACGCGTTTAGAATGCACTTTCTCACTCTCATATTTTTCTGTCAATGCTTTTAAAATCGTTTTAATGGCTTTGTTTTGGCGACTTCTTCCTTCAAGTAGCTTGCGCCGGTACATAAAATCTTCTGCCGACTTCATCAAGGCGGCAATCGAGACGTTATTCGTGTGTTTTGTATCGTGACCAATCGCTACGGATAGTTCAATCTCTTGGATGGTGACATCGTTGAGTTGGGTCAATATCTGGTTCTTATAGATTTCACATTGCGGATAATCTGTATGTGTTAACACTACCGCAAACTCATCGCCACCGATGCGTGCTACAGTGCCTTCTTCTGTAAAAATATCCGCTAAAACATGGGCAACCTTTTTCAATGCTTGGTCGCCAACAGCGTGTCCAAATGCATCATTAAAAAGCTTCAACCCATTTAAATCAATCATCATTAAACTAAGCGGATAGTTTGCTTCACGATCACTATTTGAGAGATACTCTTCCAAAAAGCGCCGGTTTTTTAATCCTGTTAAATGATCGTGGTAACTCAAATATTCAATCTTTTCAAGATACTGTGCTTTTTCAGTGATGTCTTCATATGTGCCTAACACGCCGACAATCGCTTTGTTTGGATTTCTTAACGGCACCTTAGTGCCGCGATACCATCGCAGATTGCCTTTGCTATCGATGGTCTTTGTTTCATAGTTTAGCATCGGTTTGCCACTCTTTAAAACCATTTCATCTTCTTTGCGATACCGTGGCGATTCATTTTTCCATGGGAGTTCGACACTTTTTTTACCGATAATATCGTTTAGTGACCGCTTCCCTGTGTCTTTAAGATAGGCACGGTTAGCACCGAGTAGCACCCCCGCTTGATCTTTCCAAAATACACGAACAGGAATCGTGTTTAAAACATTTCTCAACATTTCTTCAGAGTGAAATAGTTCTTCTTCAATGCGTAGACGTTCTAAAACGCCCACTAACATATTCGCAAACGCCATTAAAAGTTCACGCTCTGGTTTGCTATAGACACGTTTGTGACGCACAGAATCAAAGCCGACAAAACCGTAGAGTTCTTGATTGATGATCATCGGTACTGTAATTAAACTTTGAATCTTTTGTGCGGACAATACTTCCCTTTGCATAGCGATAGAAATTTTTCCTACATCATAGATTTCATGCGCCTTGCCTTGTTTATGGCTTTCAATCCAATCTTCGATCATCGTCAAGGATAAATTCTGCAAGTTTTCAATCTCTGGTTTAACCCTTTGATAACACCACTCATATATATTACTCGTGTGAAACTGTGTTAAATCGTGTTTAAAAATATAGGTTCGATCAGCCAATACAGCTTCCCCTAATGCTTTTAAAGCATCATTAATCGTTGCATCTAAGTTGTTTTTCTTAACATGAATGAGTTTTTCTGATAAATGAAGAATTGTTGATTGAAGTTCAATAAAGT
>SKFS01000160.1 GCA_007117885.1 Candidatus Izemoplasma sp. | reverse complement strand
GATAGCACTTTCCCACTAATTTTGAGACTTTTTTGAAGATGATTAAACCGTGTATGACCAGATAATAACTGATGAACAATCAGGCCAATCCAGCGTTGATTCAAAAGTTCAGTGGCTTTTTCAAATCGTTGACATATTTCAATGTTCATGGGTTCCTCCTAAAGCGTTTCGCTGTACTTCTTGTCGATTTCTTTTATAATTACTTTTAGTAAGTTAGTAGTTATTATATACCATAAAAGGAGCGATTTCAATGGAGACTTTAAAAATCGGTATTATATTAGGCAGTACACGTGATGGAAGGCAAAGTCCTAACGTTGGTAAGTGGATTTTAAAGAAAGCTCAGTCTTTAAGTGAAGATACGTATGAGATACTTGACTTAAACGATTTTGATTTGCCTTTTTTAGGCACGAGCACCAATCAAGAGTCTGTAAAAAGATGGCAAGCACGCGTTGCCCAATATGATGGGTTCATATTTATTGTACAAGAGTATAACCACTCATTGACAGGCGCACTGAAAAATGCGCTGGATTCCGCTTATACGGAATGGAACAATAAAGCCGCAGCGATTGTCAGCTATGGCTCGGCCTATGGGGCACGCGCAGCGGAAGCCTTGCGTTTAATTTTAGCGGAGTTACAGGTTGCTGATGTTCGCAATCAGGTTTTGTTGTCGTTGTTTACTGATTTTAAGGAAGGGGTGTTTGCCCCACAGTCGCTGCACGATGGAAACGTACAAGCTATGATTGAGCAATTAACCGCTTGGGCAAGAGCATTAAAAACTTTGAGATAGCACATAAAAGAGCTTGATTTTTTAAAAATCAAGCCCTTTTTTATGGAATTTAGTAGTGTGAAATTAGCTAATGAACCCGCCATCGGCAACATATTGTTTACCGGTAACATATGACGATTCTTCACTTGCTAAGAAGAGTACAACGTTTGATATTTCGCGGACTTCACCATAACGTCCAAGTGGAATTTGTTGATTGAATCCTTCTGCAACAGCATTCGGATTGTCTGGACTAAACTGCCCTTCAATCGAACGCATCATTCGTGTATTAATAGGTCCTGGATGCACTGAGTTAACGCGAACACCCGCAGGTGCAGCTTCGATTGCAGCGGTTCTAGTAAGACCTAAAACAGCATGCTTGGTTGCAACATAAGGGCCTAACCCAGCCGAACCAATTAGACCAGCTACCGATGAAGTATTAATGACAGAACCTGACTTTTGCGCCATCATGATGGGTAAAACATATTTAAGACCCAACCAAACACCACGCACGTTAATCGCCATAATACGATCAAAGTCTTCTTGTTTAGCTTCAACTAATGCGCCTGATTTTCCTTCAATCCCTGCATTATTGAAAAAGACATCGACAGTACCAAACTTTTCAACGGTCTTATCCACATACATTTTTGTTTGTTTCTCATCAGAAACATCGGCTTTAATCGAGAGAACCTCTCCGAGCCCTTGAAGTTCTTTTTCTGCAGATTTCAACGCATCGTCAGCAATATCAACAATTGCGACTTTTGCGCCTTGTTCCAAAAAGAGTTTTGCGGTGTCAAGTCCAATGCCTTGCGCACCACCCGTAATTAATGCAACTTTACCTTGTAGTCTACCCATTATTTTCCTCCTTTAAAATGGTTTTTTTGGGAAACTTAAGTAAGCATTATATTGTAATTTTACCATAACATGTAAATGGTTACATATCAAAAGATTTGCTCTTCAAAGTAAAAAGCTCTAATCAATAGAGCTTTAGTTTACTACTCTTTTATTAATGTGCCGTTTTCAAACACGGCATCGTACTCGACTTGTCCTTCTGGGCTATAGCGTTGCCAACGTCCATGTTTTTTACCCGCTAAATAGTTTCCAATGCGCCAGAGATCACCGTTTTTACGATAATAACGCCATTCACCTTCTTTTTTGTTTTTTAGAAACTTACCTTGGGCTTTTAATGCACCGCTTTTAAAATAGTAGGTGAGTACCTCGCCTTTTAGCTCGTAGACTTTTTGACCATTTGCATAAATCGTTTTTTCGACCATCATTGACTCCTTCCTAAATGTTATGTATTACTAATTATAGTGTATCAAGAAATCCAGTTGTTTGTAAACAAACTCGCACTTTTATACGTTTATGCTCAACTTTTATTTTTATCCTTTGAATTATCGTGCCTAAAATAAGATTTGTGTTAAACTAGGTGTAGAAAGTTATAGTTAAGGTGATTTTGATGAAAAAGATGATATTCGTTCTTTTTATGATTTCAAGTGTGTTGTTAATGAGTTGTCGGCATGTTCCAGAAGACAATCGCGAACAACCCTTAGTGATTGCAACCTTGTTTCCCCATTACGATATTGTGAAACATCTCGCAGGTGAATGGCTGGATGTTGAACTTTTACTACCGCCTGGTGCCGATTATCATAGTTTTGAACCGAGTTCTCGAACAATGGTACGGATGAAAAGCGCAGATTTAATCGTCTTCACTGGCATTGATATTGAGCCTTGGATTACAACACTGATTGAAGAGGGCGTACCAACGTTAGACTTAAGTAAAAACATTCCCTTAATGGAAGCAGATCACCACCATCATCATACGTGGTATCAGGACGTATGGTACTGGTTTATCGGTTTATTTGGTTTGTCACACGATCACCACCATATTGATCCCCATTATTGGTTGGATCCTTTAAATGCGATGATTATGGTCAATGATATTGCTGAGGTTTTAGTTACGATTTTACCTGAGCGAGACGTTGAGATTAATGAAAACCGCGATCGTTATCTAAGTGAGCTAGACTCCCTTCATGAGGCGTTTTTAGATTTGGTTGACCACGCTGAAGTAATGACTGTTATGCATGGTGGTCACAATGCGTTTAGTTATTTTGCGGCGCGGTATGGTATTGATTACTACACACCTTATCGTGGGTTTTCAAGTGATGCTGAACCGACCCCACAAGCTTTATCTGAAATGATCAATCGCATGAATGAGCTCAACATTGAACACTTGTTCTCTGAAATGCTCATATCACCTCATGTTGCGCAAGCGATTACGGAAAACACGAATGCAACAATTCTTTATTTATATGCAGCGGAAAGCATACCGATTGATGATTATGAGCGAGGATTCAGTTTTATTGATATGCTTAAGCACAACTTAGCACAGTTTAAAATTGGTATGCGTTATAATCCATAAAAAAGGACGAAATTTATTCGTCCTTTTTACCGTCTAACTTCCTGCGCTTTTTCCAAAGAGTACTGTGTGAGAATGGGTCCGATTATTTGGAAAATTAAGATGCTTGATAAAACAATCGTTTGGACCAACTGTGTTTCTTGATCGGGAAGCACCGCTGACAGAGCAATTAACATGCCAATGGTAATCCCAGCTTGGGGCAAAAGACTTAGTCCTGTGTATTTTCGTACGACTGTTGGGCAACGTGTTAGTGTCGCACCCAAGTAAGTTCCAGAAATTTTGCCGATGATGCGTAAAACAATAAAGACTAATGCGATTAATCCTGCATCAAGCATAACCTGTGGTGACAGTGCAAGACCTGCGATGGTGAAAAATAAGATTACAAAAGGACCACCAAAGTTATTTAATGCAGCATTTTGAATGATATAGGTTTCTTTATCAATGAAGTTGGTAAAGACCATACCGATTGTTAAAGGGACCAATATTAACGATAAATGAGCCCGTTCAGCAATCCAAATCGATCCTAAGATAAATGCTAAAATAAGGGCTAAATAAGCGATATAACGATCTTTTTTTGGGAGCTTTTCTATATAAAACTTTGATGAAAAACCCAATAGTAGGCCTAAAACAGCTCCTACAATAATCGATAGAGCCACCTCATATAACGGCATAATCAAAGCATTTTGAACACTAATGGGACTGCCATCAACTAAGCTTAATGCAATACTCGCGAATAATCCAAAGATAACAACCGCAACGATATCAAGGAGACCGACAACAGGAATAATCGTTCCTTTCACCGGACCTTTAGCTTTTAGTTTTTTAACGATTTGCATAATCGGCGCAGGGGCGGATGCCACCGCTAACCCTGATAGCGCGAAAGCAAGCCAAAGTTCTTGTGTGAAAAAGTAGATACCCACAAAAACTATGATCACGGTCAACAATGCATGAAAAAGAGTAATCACGACCAACTTGCCAGCGTTTTTTTTAATAATTGGCAGAAACAACTCAGCGCCAATTTGATAAGCAATAATACTCAATACAATACTAGTTATGATTCCTAGTGCATCTAAAGCAGCGACACTGACAATATTTAGCCCATATGGACCAATAATAACACCCGCAAGAATATAGCCCGTCACATCTGGTAGTTTGAATTTCTCGACTATTTTTCCAAATAAAAACCCGACCAACAGTATGACCGAGAGATACAGTAGAACTTGATAAACATCCATTTGGCTCATCTCCAATATTAAACTCATTCATCATTATACAGCGAATAATAAAAAATTCAAGAGCAGCTCTTGAATTTAATGGTCTTTAATGTACTGGTAAAAATAAAGTAGTCCACCGAGTGTTAAACTCGTTAAGAGTAAGGCAAAAAAGATAATCGGTGCCCCAAATAAGCCAAAGGGAATCGATATGACAAACAATACAACCGCGGCAACATAAGCATAAAGATCTAAAACGTTCAGGTTATACGCTATGATTAACGTAACCACGACCATTCCGATTAACATCATAATAACTAGATCAAACATTAAATCCCTCCTAAATGGTGGATACTCCTATTTTATCCTAAATAAAAAAAATCCCTAGCATTTCTCTTCAAGATGCAAAATTTCCGTGGTTTATTGCTTTTTTTAACCCCCACCGACGAAGTTTGTGAAGACAATTTCATCGCCGTCATGAATCAGGGTTGATAAACGATTAAGGTGCATTACTTTCTTTTGATTGACGAAAATAATCGCTGTCATCAGCTCATGATCAGTCATCGTTGGATGTTCAGCTTGAATTTGGTCAAGAACTTTTCTAAGTGTCCCTGGTTTAACTTGCATTTCTGTCACACGATGATTACTACGGATTAACCCGTAAAATTTAATCTTTACCATTGTCTTCTCCTTTCGCTTTTTCTCTGAAATCAGTTATGCAGTCTACTAAAACTTACGATGATAAATTTATTATATATGAGGAGGTCAACATGTTCAAGAAATTAAACCGCCATCATACACGATCGGCAAAATGGGAAAGTGTTCGCCATACGATGAACCAGAATGATTACTTAGTTTTTTCCGTTGCAGATTCTGATTATCCGACCTGTGAAGTCATTATTGAAACCCTTAAAAAACGTATCGATCATGGGGCTTTTGGCTATACTCTTATCGATGATGAATATAATCAGGCGATTGTGAAATGGTGGGAGCGCCGTTATGATGTTTCAATTAAACCCTCGTGGATTGTGCCGAGTTCTAAAGTTTTAGCACTGTTAAGTGCCGCCATTGAAGTTTACACACAGAAACATGAAAAAGTGTTGATTCAAACTCCTGTATATCATGTTTTCTTTCCACTTATTAATCATTTAGACCGAACTCTCATCGTCAACCCACTCCATTACATTGATAACTATTACAGCATCGATTTTAGTCATCTAGAATCGCAGTTTAAACTAGGTGTTAAAGCGATGGTGCTTTGTAATCCCCACAATCCTGTTGGACGTGTATGGCGGTATCAAGAGTTAAAGAAACTGGTGCATTTATGTAAAACTTACGACGTGGTTTTAATTAGCGATGAAATTCATGCTGATATCATTATGAAGTCACACAAGTTCACTTCAGTCGGACATTTTTTTGATATCTATCAAAGGCTAATCATCGTGCATGCACCAAGCAAAACATTTAATGTCGCAGGGCTACACTCAGCGTATGCAGTGATTGTTGATAAAACGCTGAGAGACACATTAAAAACCACACTAATGAAACGTTTCATGTATGGTTCAAACACACTAGCAATTGAAACGCTTATCAGTGCATATAGCCAGTGTGATGATTGGGTTGATGCACAAAACCAGCATGTCTACACTAACTACTTAAAGCTTAAAGATTTCTTAGCTGAAACAATGGATGGCGTTCATTTACTTCCTTTAGAAGGCTCCTATTTAGCGTGGCTTGATATGACTAAGTTAGGTTTGAGTTCTAAATCACTTTCACGAATGCTGAAAAGTGAGGGGATTGTTCTTTCTGAAGGACTTGCCTTTGGAGAACAGTGCGATGGCTTTATGCGCATGAATCTTGCGGTTGCTGATGAACAACTCGAGGAAGGTTTGATGCGCTTGAAAAGAGCTTTAAAGAAAAAGATACCTTGACAATAAGGTATCTTAATATTTTAGTTGAAACGTTCAATGGTACTTTCTTCAAGCCATTGCTCAATCAGTTTTTGCGTTAAACGCTGTTGTTCTTGTTCGCTTAAGAAAGCGCGAATGTCATCTTTAATCTCTGCCAAATCAGGCACTGAAAACTGTGCTTCTTGTGCTTCAGTTAGTTCACCTTCTTCGTCGATTAAAGCCGCTCTTTGTTTTTCAATTTCTGCCTTGTACTCGTTGTAATACGCTTCGATTTCTTCAGCAGTAACGGGTATTTCACCGACTTCACTTTCGATTAAATTACGCATCGATAAATTGTCAAAAATCGATGCTTTAAGTTGTTTCTCAGTTAAACTGTTCATGATTAATGCTTCTTGGTACATGGCATCAGTCTCAAACTGATTTTTGACACGATTTAGTTCTTCTAAAACCTCCTGATCGGTCGCTAATACATTATAGGCCTTCGCTTTTTGAATCATGACCGTTTGTTGTATGAGTTGATTAAGCGCTTGCTCTCTTAACATAGAAATCATCATTTCAGCCTCATCCCCTTCAAAGGATATCCCTTGTTGCTGATACATGAAAATCATGTCATCAAGAACTCTGTTTAAGCTACTCTCATAGACTTCTTCACCATTAACAACGGCCACAACATCGCCTAGGTCTTCTTCTTGCTCAGCGCACGCAGCGATAACGAAAGTAAAAATTAAGATGGTTAGTAAAACTCTCAAACTTCTTAATACCATTTTAAAACTCCTTCTTTTTGTCGACACTATCCTAACATAGTTAGAAGTGAGATGCAAATGTCTAGGTTATGATGTATATCAATTGTTGATTGCTCAAGACAATGATAAAATGATTAAAAAGTGAATGGGGGAATTTGATGAAAGCGAAAATTGTCTTTTGGAAACGCTTCAATTATACCGAGTCTGGTTATGAGCTTATTGAGCTTTATGAAAATGGTGAAATCGTCTATAGAAAATTCAAACGGAACACATTAAATGAAGAATATTTTGATGAAACGTCCAATCAGTCCTTGGTGATTACTGGGCAGATTAAGTTAGAGAAAATCCAACTGGATGCGAATTATTGTGTCCATAAAAATGAGGTTGCTAATCGCATTGAAACCATCGCAGAGTTTGCCATTGAGGATTGGAAAAACGCGCGTAATGAAGTGCTTAAGCTTCAAAAAGACTCCGAAACTGATCTGACAATTGATTACCATACAGTTTTACATGTTGATTCCGACAGTCTCGAAAGCAGTTTAGTCACTCAGTTTGAACGTTTTGACTATCCGATTATCAAGTTCCGTTTCGATTTTAACGATGACTGTTTTCAAAGAAGAAAAAAAGCATCGTATTCAGCAATTGAGTTTAGTCCTAGTTTAAATGAACGTTTGTATTTCCACTACATTCCTGAAAATCGTTACTTAACGATGACAGGAGACGATTTATTTGCATTGCATACTAAGTACAGTGAAGAAGATTTAAATGAAGACAGCTTTTATGATTACGTTGATAAACTGAAAAAAGATGTGGAGAAAAATCGTAAATATTATCGCTCTTTAATCGTTCAACAACGTGAAAGAAGAGCCATGTTAGAAACGGATATTATTGGTGATTTATATCCCCGTTAATTAAAAACTCGGAAACTTTTTTCCGAGTTTTTTTATGATGGATAGTGTTTTAATTTGGTATTAATATGCACAGTAATAAGAATCAGAGTGCTCAAAAGGGGTGTGGTAAAGTTTGTTTGACTACGAAAAGCGGCGAGCTGGCCATCGATAAAAAAGGCCTGTGTGTTTCCTTGCAATAGCTGACTGATTACAATCGCGCCCGAAATCAGTGTAATGATTACTAAAACAACTTTAGTGATTCGTACGCTTCTCTTTGAAAAGAAACGATCTGAAATATGAGAAAAAGGCGATAAATCTACTTTTTTTTGCAATTTCCTAATTAAGTAAAAGAGCATTGATACGTATGTGATAAAGAAGATGCGAGTTATTGCATCGGCATAGTTTGTTAAAATATAAAGTATCATCTCGATGACAGCCAAAAAGATAAATAATAACGTTGTTTCTTCAAAAAGTGATTTCATTATTTTTTTTTGATACTCATCATACTCTAAGCGCATTTTTCACCTACTTGTGTGCTCCAACACGTATTCTCGGATCCACAACTGCATACATTATATCAACAAGAAAAATGAAAAACAATGTTATTGCAGCATAAAAGACGGAAATAAGCACTGTCATTGGCGTGTTAATGATTATATAATACGTACCCATATTGGGTTGAAACATCGCATCAAAAAGCAATGTCGCGACACCTTGCATGTTATAAATCATCTCAACAAAAAATGAGCCAACGATAACAAAGACAAATGTTGGTGCGATTTCTGGCATGACCGGTACAAAGGAATCTCTAAATAAATGCCTTGTCATTGCTTGTCTTTTTGAAAGCCCTTTTGTTCTTAATAAGAGTAAATAATCGGCATTAAAATTATCGACAAGCTCATTACGCATCATGCTTGCAAACTTAGCGATTGGTGCTAAAGATAATGCCGCAACAGGAAGCACCCAACCAGCTATGCGCCAATATAATGGTGCTTCAACAGAGGGCGGTTGAGGAGGCAATATAGGAAAGGTATAACCAAAGAACATAATTAATAGAAAAATCCAAATAAAACTAGGAATAGACCCTACGACTAAAAACAAGGCATTCATGAGCTTATCAAATAAGCTGTATGCTTTTAGTGCAGTAAAATAGCCCATAAAGATACCAAATAGGAAGTAAAAGCCAAAAGCGATAAGATTTAGTTTCAACGTTATTGGGGCATTTTCTATAAGCGAATCCCAAACAGGTTTTCCTTCGACCATTCCCCAATCCCATTCAGTGATAATGCTCCGTAAAAACGCCACGTACTCGTCTCTAACAAAATAGAAGTTATCAGGAAACTCTAAGCCTCCAAACCAAACGTTGAGGTGAGCAATGCGTGTGGCAAAAAACAAGACAGACATAAACAAAAACAAGGTAAATATCATCCAAAAAAAGCGTATGATTATATAGCGAATCAGTTCCATAATTCTCCCCACTCTCATCAATGTAATCCTCAAAATGCTTAGTTGAATTATGTATTAGAAGTTATTTTACATTATCTTAAAACTTTTTTCAATCGCTGAAATAGGGGGGCATATTATAAGACTGACTGGTTTTTTAGAGTTCATGTGTGTACTAAGGTTTCACAAGACAGAATCTTGAGCTTCCTATAAATACAATAAACGGCTTAATTAGTAGTTTTTCTTTATTTTAAAACAACAATAATACCGTTCTTTAGACCTTCAAAGTAAATTTTTATCGCTAATTATTAAATATTTATGATGCAATTTATTATCAATATGATGCAATTCACATAAATTGAATTATTTTATTTATAATTAAATTAGATTAAGTTTTACAAATTATTTCAGATTTTTATTTATCTATTGACTCCATATTTTTTGAAACGCTCTTTTTGAAACCCAAGTCTGTCTAGTATTCTGTTAAAAGTTTCCTTTTAAACTAGCTCTGTCAATTTAGTATAAAATAGCAGTCTTTCTACGATTGTATTGTGCTATAATTTTGATATGAAAGTGGGGTTAGGTCTATGAAAAAAATCGTAGTTTCTTTTCAACTTGTTTTAGGTTTTTTTGTTTTACTCGGATGTGGATTTCTTAACGATTTAATTGATATCCCAATCGATAATCAAAATCCCGTTGAGGATCATCAGCCTGGCGATCAAAAGCCACTGCCAACTTATACTCTTCATGTCACTAGTGAAGATAGTTTGGCGCGTTTGATCGTGGATCCTCATTTAACGGAATATGACGCGGGTTCGGTTGTGACGATTACTGCACTAGATTATGGTGAATACCGATTTAGCTATTGGATCGATAGACAGACGGGACAACGATTAGGAACGGCGAATCCTTTAGTTTTAACGCTAGATAGTCACCGTCAGATTGAAGCCATATACGAAGTCATTGAGTACTTTGATATTACCCTTACTAGTAATATCTCTAGCGTTCCGTCAGTGAAGGGTGAAGCGCCTTACATGAGTTTAATGCTTTATACGTTGACCGCAGAAACCGTCCCCGGATATCGCTTTGACCATTGGCTTGATGTCGATACAGGGTTGATTGTTTCCTATCAAGAAAGCTACAGTTTTACGTTAAATCGACACCGTGAGTTTAAAGCGGTTTATACCACTGAAGATACTTTTGGTCTTTATCTATATAGTAATATTTCTCAAGTCAGTGATTTTGGCTTTGATGAGCGCTATCAAGCAGGAAGTGAGTTAGAACTTAGTGCACCAAAAATACCTGGGTTCATCTTCAATCATTGGTTTAACTACCGGGATCAAGCAATCATTTCTGAATCATCTACGTTTACAATTTCTATCGATCAAACCTATTATTTGATTGCAGTCTATAAAGAAGAACGCGCACCAAGACTGTACTATGAAGAGACCTTTGAAGAGACTGTTAAGGGCACCTATGAAGAAGGAACACTTCAAGCATATGGCCACCAATGGTTATTAAGCGATGCCTTAATTGGTACGCTTGGAAATGATCAAAAAAATGGTTTGCGCAGTGTCCGAATTAGAAATGAAGGCAGTATTGAACCGTTGTTCTCCATTGATGAAATCGCTAAAATCGAGTTCTCATACGGACGGTATTTAGGGGACAATGTTAATGGTTTGTTGGATATTTTCCTGTCTTTTAATAACGATGAATGGTTTTTATTTGATACGTTAACTACAACTGAGGAACTGCTAACTTACTCTTTAATCATCGATGCTGATTTTTATGCGACTCATGCGATTGATTCAAGCACCTTAATTTCAATTCGTTTTGTTAACGCAGGGGCTTCACGAACCAATTTTGATGATTTTAAAGTCTATCGTAATCATTACTTCGTTGCGGATTTGCCGACAATTTCAGCCATTGGTGATGATTTAACATTTCCGAATAACTCGACACGGGTCACACTCAGTTTCGATGATGAGTTTACTTGGGCGTTATCTTATCAAGAAAACTGGGATGGCAGTGGATGCATTGCCATCGATGAAATTTTAGGTGAACTCGAGTGTTTAATCGAAGGTTTTGTGGATACATCAACCCTTGGAGACTATCAAGTTACTTATTATGTTATAGATGAAGACGGGCGCTATGCAAGTGAAGTGGTGACTAAGGTTGTTTTTAAAGATGCATCACTTTTAGCTTTTCAATATAGCGAGTATTATCAAGGCATTGAAGGATTGTTCGGTGAAGCGTTAATCGACGCCTTGAGACTAATTTTGAACGACGGTGTAAGCCTCCAAACATACAATAGTGCAAGAGAGATCTTAGCGGATGCTGATGTTGACCCAAACGATAATGATAAGGTTTTAACGATTTATGATAGACAAAGTGTTGAGCGCGTTTGGGATGCAACAACTTGGCATCGAGAACACGTTTGGCCTAATTCACGATTGGGGATTCCTCGCGTCACAGGAAGCCAACGAAATGTCGGCAGTGATTTACATAATCTACGCGCCATCATTCCGAGTATCAATAGTTCGAGAAGTAATAAAGTATTTAGTGGGGAAACGAGTACTGATACTTATTATCCTGGTGATGACGATAAAGGAGATGTTGCAAGAATTCTCTTTTATATGGTGGTTATGTGGGAACATCTTGAACTTGTCGATGAACTTCTCCTCAATGATTCGAATACCAATTACACTTTGGAAGGGGCAAAAATGGCATTTTTAAGTTATTTATTGCGTTGGCATTTTGAAGACCCTGTCGATGGCTTTGAAGTCAATCGGAATGATGTGATTTTTTCCCACCAAAACAATCGTAATCCTTTCATTGATTATCCTCACTTGGTTGAGTTAATTTGGTACGATAACCCTGCAATTTTAGTCGATTAAAAAAAGGCTAGTTCGCTGAAACTAGCCTTTTTTATGTCATTAAGGTCGGTAGTCTAGACCAATCTTGAACACTTCTAAGTTGTGTCTAAACATATCAAACAGGGTAATGCCAGCATTAAACTCATCTCTTGGGGCGTTTTCCATAGCATAGACATAAAGTATGGTCGCATTTGTTTCTTCGGCAATGGCATTCGCAACATGAGGAGCAATAAGTTTTTCTGAGAATAAATGCTGAATATTGTATTCTCGCATTCGATTAATCATCTCAGCTAAAGCTTGAGGTGTTGGCTCGGCATCGGTAGAAAACCCGCGATAGGGATTCACGTAGTTTAAATTATACCGTGCAATAAAGTAACCCATTGCATTATGCCCACCGTACATAATAGTGTTGAGTTGACTCTTCGCCACTAAATCTAAAAAGGCTTCATGGATTTCATCGAGTTCATTCAAATACGCTTCAGCATTTTGACGAATTTCCGTTTCATATTCTGGCAGTAAAGTGATTAAAGCATTGCGGATATCCATTGTCATAATCGCAACGTTTAGAGGATCGGTCCATATATGGGGATCGACAAGTCCATGATCGTGCTGTTCGTCCCCCACAACAACTTGAATGGGTGGGGTTGTGTAGCGAACCTCTCCACGGTGTGTCCAATGGAAAACAATTTGCGTGATGCCTTCCTTAACACCAATAATATGGACGTGATCACCGTGTTCAGCAAACTCAACGATGCCACTTTCTGCGCCAGAGTATAAACTGACACTCAAACCGTTTATTTCACCCTCTGAATCCAGTTCTCGATGGCGATCATCGATG
>SKFS01000071.1 GCA_007117885.1 Candidatus Izemoplasma sp. | reverse complement strand
TTAACTTTTTCTTGCGATGTTGTCATCAATAACTTATTCTCATGATCCGTAGCAACCATTTGAATGTCTTCAAAAGGAATAGCAATGTACTTATTTAAATATTTTTGCTTAAATAGGGCTTGGTCTGTTAAGACAATCGTCTTACGACTAAAAAACCCGATATACACCAGCGGACCCAACAGTAAAACAACAACGGCAATACTGTAAGGAATTACGCCTAATTGATACTCCTCAGCAATATCCATAAGGTTTAACACACTCAGTAAAAACCAAATTGTGACTACACCAAAAACAATCAGTAAAATGTACGCTTGTGAACTCACTTGATTGAATGGTTTCAAAACTTTATACTGCTCAAGGGGTTGATTCGCTAATCTTTGATACGCTGTTTTTACATTTTTCATTTGTCAATCACCTCAGTTTAAAATAGTGATGCGATGGCGATCGTAATAATCGCAATAATCGCGCCTCCAGGAACAACAATAATCGACATACGCCAGTGTTTCTTTGTTTGAATCGACCATTTTTCTTTATTAAGCCAACTTAATAACAAGACGAATATGATGTAGGAAGGATAAAGAAAAAGTGCAAGAGAAATAAGCAGTGAACCAATGGCTGGATTATTTGAGAAGAGTAATTGATACCCAAAAACAAAACTCATCAACATCGTAAACCCAATAACGATACCGATGATATATGGGATAAAACTAAATTTTTCTTGCATAATTGCCCCCGAATTTTTAATGTGACTTTATTATAGCATACATTTATTTTATCACGAGACCCTAATTTCTGCTAAAAAAACGAAATCATTGACATTTGAATTGTGCTTATCTATAATGACGTTGTTAGGAGGGTTTACAATGGTTGATACACTGATTCAATATGGTATTCCAATTGTCCTTGGTTTATGGATTGGTTGGCTGCTTACTCGCAAAAAAAAGCATGCACTCACACAAAATGAACAGCATGTGATTACATACGAAACATTCAAACAAAATATGCGTAAAGGTCAACTTGTCGACATCCGCAAAAAAGAGGTCTTTGAAAAGGATCGAATCAAGGGTGCTCGCAACTTTTCTATCGGTTACTTAAAAAGTAAAAATCAAGCACAAGTAAGAAAAGACCAACCGCTATTTATCTACTGCAGCAATGGAAAAAAATCAGCGCGTGCGGCGAGAAAGTTAGCTAAACGCGGATTTAGAAGTATCTATGTATTGCAAGGTGGTTTTCAGTCTATTCCAAAATAAAACGGGAATTTTTTCCCGTTTTTTTATGCTTCGATTAGTTCTATGCTTTCGAACTCAACTTCGCTAATCGTGCCATCGGTACTCTCTAAAATTAAGTGGAGATGCCCGTTAAGTTTACGGATATCCAAATCATGAATAATCAATAGCTGGTTTTTAATCGCTTTAGCATTGAGTGAAAAATGGCGAATGTTGTTCAGTTTAAGGAAAACACGCGTGTCTGTGTTTAAGAGAGGGTTGCTTTGTGAAAGAAGTTTTACATCCAGTGTCATCGTGTCTTTATCGACGGTAATGCGATGCAAAAAGCCATCGTGGAAAATCGGTGGCCCACCAAGTTTTTTAGCGAGTTTTGTTGTTTTAATTAGGTCTAACTGATACATCTTTATACCTCCTCTTATGATTGTCTATTATAGCGTGCTTTTTGAAGATATTCAAGACTTAAAGCGATAGCCACCTTGAGTGAAATACTGACGGTTTTTATAGAGTCTTTGATAAAGATGTTCGGGCATAGTTTGAGGATCAAAGACAGTGTTCAAAGTTCCTTTTTCAACATGGGTTCCCCATGCTGGATCAGCGAGTATGGCAACCCCTGAAGAAATCATTTCATACCCCGCTTTAAAAGCGTCTAAAACATTTTCTTTCGTTGCAATACCTCCAACACCTATCATCGGAATTTTATGTTTTAATCGGGATTGGATTTGATCAATAATTGCAGTTTTATCCGCCTCATTGCGCATCGGTGTTTGGCGATAGTGCTTAAGGGATATATGCAAGTAGTCAAGCGGTTTTTCTTTGAGTTTATCGACGAGTTTCAAGGTGTCTTCCATAGTAATTCCTGGGGTTTCAAGCTCTTCAGGTGAAAAACGATAACCAAGAATGAAGTTCGGTTGATTGGCAGAAACAATTTCTGCATAAACACGGTCGATAAGTTCTTCAATAAAACGCATTCTATTTTCTACACTACCGCCATATTGATCGTCACGACGATTTGAGTGCGGTGAAAAAAACTGTTGCAAAAGATAGGTGTTTGCACCGTGGAGTTCAACACCGTCAAAACCACATTCAATCGCTCTTCTTGTCGCTTGGGCAAAATCTTCTATGGTACTTTTTATCTCAGCAGTTGTCATCGCTCTTGGGGTGGCTAATCCTTCTCTTGGTGCGCTAATCGCACTCGCTGAAACGATTGCATTGGGATTATCATAAAGTGACGGTAAGTTCATACGACCGCCGTGATGTAACTGTACAACAGCTAAAGCACCTTGAGACTGGATTGTTTTAGCAAGTTCCTTCATTCGTGGTATGAAGGCATCACTTTTTAAACTAATTTGACGTTCAAACGCTTGTGCGGAATCATTGATGCTCGTTGCCGCAGTGATGACCATGCCTAACGTTTGGCTACGCAAACGATAGTACGCGAGCTCTTCATCAGAAACCGTATAGTCCTCATTGCCACTATACGTTGTCATCGGTGCCATCACAAGACGATTTCTCATTGTTACACCCGGTTTTAATGTATACGATTTAAAAGGGTTCATAGTATCCTCTCCTAACGATAGCTATTGTATCATTAAATCTTTAATTACGGTTTTTAAACACTAAATTTTCGAAAAGTAAAGCGTTTTCAATTTGAGGTTTATTTTTTTGTGGGGTTTGTGTATAATGAGTTTATCATGCTAACGAGGAGTTATATTATGGACAATCATTATCGGGCAGAACCGTATCGTATTAAGATGGTCGAAACCATTAAGCAAACAACGAAAGAAAAGCGCATAGAATACTTGAAAAATGCAGGGTACAATCCTTTTTCTTTGCGCAGTGAAGATGTTTATATTGATTTACTAACCGATTCTGGGACAGGCGCAATGAGCCAAGAACAGTGGGCTGCCTTAATGCGCGGTGATGAAGCGTATGCTGGAAGTCAAAGTTTTTATCGCCTAGAAGGTGTCGTAAAAACGATTACTCAATACCGTTACTTTATTCCCGCCCATCAAGGCCGTGGTGCGGAACAAGTTGTCTTACCTCAACTCGTAAAAAACGATGGAATGGTCTTTATTTCAAACATTCATTTTGATACGACGAGAGCTCATGTTGAACTCGCGGGGGCAAGAGCGATTGACTGTGTAATCGATGCTTGTTATGATGTTGAAACATATCATCCTTTTAAAGGTAATTTCGATACCGAAAAACTTGCGGAAATCATTCGCAGTAAAGGGCCAGAAAATGTTGCAGGAATCATTATGACTGTGACAAATAACTCTGCGGGTGGTCAACCGATTAGTATGGAAAACATGCGCACTGTTTCTGCGCTAGCAAAGTCCTATCGTATTCCGGTTATAATCGATGGAGCTCGCTATGCTGAAAACGCCTATTTTGTTAAGCAGCGAGAGGCAGGTTATCAAAATCGTTCAATTTTATCGATTTCTCAAGAGCTCTTCCAGCTTGCGGATATCTTTTTGATGAGTGCAAAAAAAGATGGTCTTTCCAACATGGGTGGCATCATTGCGATTAAGGACGACGAAGCGCTTTTCACAAAATGTCGGACCTATATTGTGCCCATGGAAGGATTTCCGACTTACGGTGGTTTGAGTGGTCGTGATATGGATGCGTTAGCGATTGGTTTACAAGAAGCCCTAGATGAGGATTATTTAGCCCATCGTATCGATCAAGTGCGTTATTTAGGTGACCGTTTAAAAGCGGCCGGTGTCCCCGTTCAATATCCCATTGGTGGTCATGCTGTTTTCGTAGATTGTGGTACCATCGCACCCCATATACCGTTCGATCAATTTCCTGCCCAAAGTGTGGTGAATGAACTTTATATTGAAGCCGGTGTTCGTGCTGTAGAAATTGGCAGTTTCTTGCTTGGGCGAGACCCAGATACTAATGAAAACCTGCAAAACCCAAAAGAGTGGATGCGTCTCACGATTCCTCGAAGAACCTATACGCGGAATCACTTAGATGTCGTCGCGGATGCTGTGATTGCGGTCTATCAAAGACGCACGAGTTTAAAAGGGTTATGTTTCGATTATGAACCCCCGGTTTTACGCCATTTTACGGCGCGGTTAAAGCCAATTGAGTAGAAAAAAACGCTTTGGCGTTTTTTTTATGACATGGTTTGATTATTTTCTAAAAAAACACTGAAATAATGTTGTAGTGAAAACGCTAACATGTTATAATGCAAGGTGTGCAAAAACGGAAATACTTAAGGAGGCATTTATGGGATTTAAGGTATTAGCAATTAATCCGGGGTCAACGAGTACTAAATTAGCGATTTATGAAGATGAAACTTGTATTTTTAAGTTTTCTGTTCGACATGACGCTGAAATCATCGCTTCATTCGAGCGAATTATTGACCAGTATGATTTTAGAAAAAAAGCCATTATGGAAGCGTTAAATGAAAGTGATATCGATATTACAGAACTGGATGCGGTCGTTGGACGCGGCGGCATGTTAAAACCGATTGAAGGGGGTACATACGAAGTCAATCAAGCGATGATTGACTATATCAAAGAAGCACCGCGTGGCGAACATGCCTCAAACCTTGGTTGTGTCATCGCTAAAGAGATTGCTGATAGTATCGGTGTACCGAGTTTTATTGTCGATCCGGTTGCCGTCGATGAAATGGAAGACATTGCACGTTATACTGGCATGCCAGAAATCAAACGTGACAGCCTATTTCATGCATTAAATCAAAAAGCGGTGGCGTTAAAGGCCGCAAGAGATTTAGGAAAACCTTATCGAGAACTAAACTTAATTGTGGCCCATTTAGGGGGCGGAATTAGTGTTGGAGTCCATCGTAAGGGACGTGTGATTGATGTCAATAACGCCTTAGATGGTGATGGACCAATGTCTCCTGAACGAAGTGGTTCGGTCCCACTCGGACCCTTGTATAAAATGGTTTTTAGCGGCAAATATACGTTAAAAGAAATTCAACGCAAAAACTATGGACAAGGTGGTTTAGTCGCTTACTTAGGTACAAATGACGGCTATGAAATCGAAAAGAGAATCAAAGCTGGTGATGAAGAAGCGCGGTTTATCTTTGGGGTAATGTGTTATCAAATTGCTAAAGAGATTGGCAGTGGTGCTACCGTTCTTAAAGGCCACGTTGATGCGATTGTTCTCACTGGGGGATTAGCGTATGACAAACTTGCTGTTAGTTTAATTAAAGATCGTGTTGAGTTCATTAGCAAGGTGTTAGTCTATCCAGGTGAAGACGAAATGGAGTCCCTAGCGGAAGGGGCATTACGCGTTTTAAGAAAAGAGGAATCGGCAAAGGAGTATCGATAATTATGTTAAAAACAATGCAAGATCTCGTCTTAAAAGCAAAAGAGTTAGAGCCTAAAACTTTAGTTGTAGCCGTTGCCAATGATCACCATGTTTTGGATGCAGTCAATAAAGCGGTACAAGAAGGTATTATCAAAGCAATTTTGGTCGGCGATAATCAACTGATTTCTGAAACAATTGATGATTTAGGCTTAAACCGCGATGACTTTGATATACTCCATATCGTTGATAAGGTTCAAGCTTGTGAGGAAGCCGTGAAACTTGTCAGTCAAAACAAAGGCTATTTTTTAATGAAAGGCTATGTCGACACTGCGGTTATTTTACGCGCAGCCCTAGATAAAGACTATGGATTGCGTACTAAAAATCGTCTTTCTCATGTAAGTATTATGGAGATTTCAAGTTACCACAAACTCTTGATGATGACAGACGGTGCCATGAACATTGATCCCGATGTCGATACAAAGCAAGAAATTATTGAGAATGCTGTTAAAATAGCCCATGCTATTGGTATTGAAGAACCTAATGTTGGCTGTATTGCTGCGGTTGAGAAAGTCAATCCTAAAATGACGGCAACGCTCGATGCTGAAAAGCTTGTTAAACGAAATCAAAACGACCTTATCACTGGGTGCAAGATTGGCGGTCCTTTCGGTTTAGACAACGCGATTGATAAAGACGCTGCTGAACATAAAGGGATTCATGATCCGATGGCAGGCGAAGTTGATTTATTGCTTATGCCACAAATCGAATCAGGAAATGTTTTTTATAAGAGTATGATGTTTTTAGCCGGAGCGAAAAGCGCTAGTGTCATCGCGGGGGCAAAAAAACCGATTGTTTTAACGAGTCGTGCTGATTCAACTGAAAGTAAATTTTATTCGATTGCACTATCTGCACTTGTTGCGGATTTACAATAATACGATAAAGGAGAAAAACATGAAAAAGAAAGACACATTTACCAATGACGTATTTTCTTACACGAACGAAGGATTTGAACAAATCATTTATTTCCACAACAAAGAAACCGGACTAAAAGGCATCACGTGTATTCATGACACGCGTTTAGGACCCTCTTGTGGAGGCACACGCTTTTTCGATTATGCAAGCGAGGAGGAAGCCCTTTACGACGTGACTCGTCTCGCGAAAGGAATGACCTATAAAAACGCCGCTGCGGGTCTCAATATTGGTGGCTGTAAAACGGTAATTATTGGCAATCCTAAAAAATTAAAAAGTGAAGAGTTCTTCCGTTCTTATGGACGGTATATTCAAAGTCTTAACGGGCGGGTTTATACCGGTCAAGACATGAACATCGCATTAAAAGATTGTGAGTACATGGACATGGAAACCGATTATGTGTCAGGTGTCTTACGCAAAGGTGCAGGCTCGACCACCATTTTAACTGCTCGAGGGACGTATGTAGGTATTCTTGCAGCCGTCAAACATAAGCTTGGTAAGGACAACCTAGATGATTTAACGATTGCCTTCCAAGGTGTCGGTGCCGTCGTTCAGGAAATGGTTAAGTATTTACAAGAAAACAACATTCGCCGGATTTATTTCACCGATATTGATGAAGAAAAAGTTGCCGCATTTAAAAAGCTTTATCCGCTCGCGATTTATGTTGAACCAGATGAAATTTACAGTAAGAAATGCGACATTTTCTCGCCGAATGCAATTGGCGCTATAATCAATGACGATACCATTCCACAGCTTCGCTGTTCAATCATCGCAGGCGCAGCAAATAATGTTTTAAAAGAAAACCGTCATGGCGATATGCTTGAAGAAAAAGGCATTCTTTATGCACCGGATTATGTTATTAACGCTGGCGGTGTGATCAATGTTTACCATGAAATGATTGGTTACCACGAACCGAGTGCGATTCAAACCACTGAGCAAATCTATGATCGTTTGATGGAAATCTTTGAAATTAGTGTTGAGGAAAACATTCCTACCTATAAAGCTGCAGATGCGTTAGCTGAGCGAAGAATTCATAAGATGATCAATGTTCATAAAGACTATGTCAATGCCCGTCAAAAGTTTCAATGGAATATTGAATAAAAAAGCAGATGCCTGCTTTTTTAGCGCTGAAAGGAGAAAATTATGGCCACAAGAAGTCATTTAAAACGTGCTGAGATCGGCACAACCCATCCCCATCTATTTAGTCGTATACGTACGACCATCGAAACGGCGTTTTATCGCAATAACGTAATACGTGTTGAAACGTTGGAAGAAGCTTATCAACTTGCTAAACATTCTCCAGGGACAATCATTAGTGATCTTCCCGTGTTTAGAGCGAGTGAACTCGGTTTACCTGAAGATGCTAAGGTTCTCATTTTCAACGACGGGATCATTACTGGACGTCAAGCTCAAGCAAGACGTTTAATCAACCCTTCAAATGTCGATGACTACGCGAAAATTTTACGTGATGCGATTTATGAATCACGTTATCGAACGATGTATCATGCGACCACAGTCATTGGTTTAGATAAAGACTTTACTGTTAAAGCACACTTATTAATACCAGAAGGTTTTGAAAATACGCTTTATTCTTGGATGTTGAACTTCCAAAACTTAACCGACGAAATGAAAGCAATGTATCAAGAATCCCGTCGTTTTGATGAAGGTGATATTTTCCTTTATTCTGATCCTGATTTCTTCGTCGAAGGATTTGATGAAGGGTTAAGCCTTTTTGAGAGAGAAACAAACTGCGCGGCGCTTTTTGGATTACGTTACTTTGGAGAACACAAAAAAGCCTCATTAACCATGGCTTGGAGTATTGCCGGTCGTAATGGCTTCACGGCTTGTCATGGTGGACAAAAACGTTTTAATCTAAGCGATCGTTCTTATATTATGGGTGTATTTGGTCTTTCCGGTAGCGGGAAGAGTACGATCACTCATTCCAAACATCAAGGTAAATACGATATTACCGTACTCCATGATGATGCGTTTGTCATTTCCGATAAAGATACTTCAAGTGTTTCCTTAGAGCCTGCGTACTTCGATAAAGTCCAAGATTACCCGACGTCAAGTCCGGACAATAATTATCTCTTGACGATTCAAAACGTTGGGGCAACCCGCGATAATGATGGATGCATTGTCCCAGTCACTGAAGATATTCGTTGTGGCAATGGAAGAGCGATGAAATCACGGTTTTGGACAGAAAACCGTCTCTATAAGTTTAAAGATAAGGTCAATGCGATTTTTTGGATAATGAAAGACGATACCTTGCCACCATTATTGAAGGTTAAAGCGAGTGATTTAGCTTCGACACTAGGGGCGACATTAGCCACAAAGAGATCAAGTGCAGAACATGGCGCCGATCCAACAAAACTCGCGATTATTCCCTATGCGAACCCATTTAGACTTTATCCTTTAAAACAAGATTACCTTAAGTTCAAAGATTTATTTGATAAACACAATGTCGAGTGTTATGTCATTAACACGGGTCATTTCCTCGATAAGAAGATCCCACCGAGTGTGACCTTAGGTGCCATTGAATCAATTATTGAAGGGACGACTACGTATCAACCCTTCGAACTATTAAACGATACTGATTACGCTATTATTGAGGGCTTTTCACCTCAGTTTGATGATGTTGTCTATGCTGATTTATTCGCAAAGCGGATGCAAAATCGGATTAACTTTTTAAACGATTTAGATGAAGAAAATCGTCTTCCTGATGAAGCGTTAGATAGTATTCGTTTACGACTAAAATAATAACTAGAAGGTGATTAGCATGAAGCTCTTTGTAAGTGAAGTGATGCACGATAAAGAAATTGTTGATACGGTGTTTGAAGCGAGTATCGGTGCGATTGAAGCCAGTAAAAAATACGGCCCTGAAAATGTAGTTAACGGGGCTTTTGGGACCTATTTTGATGAGACGGGAAAACTGTTAACTTTTGAGACGGTTTACCGGACTTTTGATCAAGTCGATGATGTTCAAAAAGGAAAATACGCTTCGAGTATTATGGGCTCTCCTGAGTTTCAAGAAGGGGTTAAGGATTGGTTGTTTAAAAGTGTTGGGTTGGATATTCCCTGTCATATTATCGCGACACCAGGAGGGACGGGGGCTTTAAGCAGCACTGTTAAAAATGTTCTCGCACCTGGACAGACTGTAATTTTTCCTGATATTGGATGGGGTCCTTATACTACGATTGCGAAGGAGCAAAGAACACCGATTGAAACCTATACACTTTTTGATGGTGATACATTCAACATTGAATCGTTCAAATCGGTATGTACAGAAGTCATGCGCAAACAAGGAAAAGTGCTTGTCTTTATCAACGATCCTTGCCAAAATCCTACTGGTTATACGATGAGTGAAAATGAGTGGGATCAAATCATTGAGTTTATGAAAGATATTTCTCAGGAAGGGGCTTTCATTCTTTTACATGATATCGCCTACGTCGATTATAATCTTAATGGTGATGCGTATAAGAAAATATTCCAACGCTTTGTTGGCTTGCCCGAAAACATTCTGACTGTGATCGCTTTTTCCGCTTCAAAAACGATGACCGCGTATGGAATGCGCGTCGGCGCTCAAGTGTTAATCTCTTCGAATGAACCGCAGCTTATGAAAGTAGTTCATGCTTGTGGGAATACTGCGCGAGGCGTTTGGTCGACGGTCAACAATGGCGGTATGAAGATGTTTGCTGATATCGCATTAACGCCAGAAATTAAGGCCCGATATCTCGAAGAGAAATCCATGTATGTCACCTTACTCAAAGAGCGTGCTGAAATTTTTATCAAGGAATCAAACGAGGTCGGTTTACCGGTGTACCCTTACCAAGAAGGCTTTTTTGCGACGATTCGCATCGATGATCAAATTATCAAAAATGAACTACACTTAAAGCTTAAGACATTGAATATTTTCTTTGTCAATGTGTATGGCGGGTTACGGGTTGCTCTTTGTAGTATTCCTAAAGGAAAACTATACGGTCTTGCAAAACGTGTCAAAGATGCGTTGGATGAGTTAACTGAACCTGTTCAAGAAGAACAGCAATAAACCAAAAATTATAAAAAAAGGATGCCGATTTGAGGCATCCTTTTTTGCATTAAATTCTAGGTTTTGCACTATACGTCGTATGAAGTAGCTCGTGCGCTTTTTCACTGCCTGGTTTTGATAAAAACTCTTCATAAAGTTTCAACACTTCTTCATTTTCATGGGACTTGCGTTTAGGTAACGATAAGTCTAGCTCGTAAAGTGCGTTTTGACGACGTTTTAACGTATTAATGTCGCCATGATGGTAAGGTTGCCCTCCACCACCGATACAACCACCTGGACAGGCCATAATCTCAATAACATCAAAATGGTTTTTACCATCACGGATGGCTTCGAGAAGCTTACGCGCGTTGCCAAGTTCGTGTGCGATACCAATTTTTAACTCTTTATCACCTATTTTAACGCTGGCTTCACGAACGCCTTCAAATCCACGCATTTGCTTAAAGTCAACATTTTTAAGTTCTTTTCCTGTCATCATTTCATAGGCGGTACGGGTCGCTGCCTCAATAACACCTCCGGTCGTACCGAAGATTGCTGCAGCGCCCGTAGCCTCACCTAGGAGTATATCAAAAGGCGACTCAGGGAGTTTTTTGAAATCGATCGCCGCCTCCTTGATCATACGGGAAAACTCACGAGTGGTCATGACATAATCAACGTCCGCTAACCCTTCTTTATTAAGCTCTTCACGGGCTGCTTCTGCTTTTTTTGCCACACATGGCATGACAGATACCATCACAATGTCTTGGGGATTAATGCCGTGTTTTTCTGCGTAATACGATTTAGTCAGTGCTCCAACCATTTGTTGTGGGGATTTACATGATGATGGTACGTCGAGTAACTCAGGGAATTGATGTTCAATAAACTGCACCCATGCTGGGCAGCACGATGTCAACATCGGTAAACGACCGTTGTTTTCGATGCGATGGATGAGTTCATTAGCTTCTTCAATAATCGTTAAATCGGCACCGAAGTTTGTATCGAAAACGCCATCAAATCCTAAGCGTTTTAATGCCGAGACGACTTGCCCAGTTTTAATCTCACCGGGTTCATAACCAAACTCTTCACCAATGGCAACACGGACCGCAGGAGCCACTTGAACGATGACATGTTTTTCTTTATTATTAAGAGCACGCCATACTTTAGGCGTATCATTCATTTCTGCAAGCGCGGCCGTTGGACAAACCGAAACGCATTGGCCACAATATGTACAGCTAGTATCGCCCATATCTAAATGAAAAGCAGTGGCCACAACAACGTCAAACCCACGTTTTAAAGGACTCAAGATGCCGACGGTTTGCACTTCATCACACATTGTTACACAACGACGACACATAATGCATTTATTCGAATCCTTCATGATGCCTTTTGATGTCAAATCTTTAGGATGAGCCATCTTTTCTCCGTGATAACGGATTTCTTTAATGTTCATTTCATGGGCTAAAGACTGGAGTTCACAGTCGAGGTTTTTAACACAGGTAAGACAGTCTTGAGGATGATTCGACAGCAATAATTCTAAACTAGTCCGACGTCCCATAACGGCTTTTGTTGAGTCAGTTTGAATTTTCATTCCATCGGTAACTTTTTCCGCACATGACGGAATCAAATGACCGCGTTGTTCATCTTCAACCATACAAACACGACAGTTTGCACTTTGATTAGCAATGCCGATATCGTGAAGATCTAAGTGGCATAACGTAGGAATATGTACACCGACCTTTTCCGCAGCTTGAAGTACGGTAGTGCCTTTTTCAACATTGACTTTTATATCATTTATATAACAGGTTATCATTTTATCGATTAATTTCATCATGACCTCCTAAGGTTTTAGTATCGCATCGACTGGACACGCGTCATAGCATGCGCCACAGGCAATACATGCCGCTTCATCAATCGTATGGACTTCACGCACTGTTCCAGTAATACAATCAACCGGGCACACTCTCGCACACTTTGTACAACCAATACACTTTTTGCCTTCGATTTGGTAACTTGTGCGTTTTGTACGATAGGCGTATGCCTCGTACTCTTCTTTAAAAAACTTCATCGTACTTAAGACCGGGTTAGGTGCGGTTTGACCTAAACCACATAGTGAGGCGTTTTTAATGTTATAACCTAACGTCTCTAACCGTTCCAAATCAGCCGGTTCACCTTCCATATTGGTTAGACGTTCTAAAATCTCAAACATCCGCTTCGTACCAATACGACACGGTGTACATTTTCCACATGATTCATCTTGTGTGAAATCTAGGTAGAACTTAGCGATTTCAACCATATCGCTATCTTCATCCATCACGATGAGTCCACCACTTCCCATCATAGCACCAATCGCTAATAATGAGTCATAGTCAATTGGTGTATCGAAGTACTCTTCAGTAATCACACCACCACTCGGTCCACCAATTTGTACCGCTTTTATTCTTTTATCTTCTGGATGACCGCCACCGATGTCATAAATAATTTCCCGCAAGGTTATTCCCATTGGCACTTCAACGAGCCCGATGTTTTTCACGTTTCCTGCTAAAGCGAACACCTTTGTTCCTTTAGAGCGCTCAGTGCCATAAGAAGCAAACCATTTGGCA
>SKFS01000083.1 GCA_007117885.1 Candidatus Izemoplasma sp. | reverse complement strand
CTGGCTTGTCAGAACTTAGACCAGGTTCCTTGTCCACAACTATATCGGCAGGATTACCTCGGTTCCATATATAGGACTGACCAGCACCAGCGGTGTTAGGTAGCCATTGTTCAATTCGTTCACTGGCTTGAAGTAATCCAGATGTGTTTAATTCTGATACATACCAATGGAGTGAGGAGCTTGTTGAAGTACTAGTATTCCCTTGAGCAATATAATACCAAGTACCCGTCTGAAGAGTAATCGGACTTGACAACTTGACCAATTGATTCGAAGTACCCAATTTAAAATCTACTCGACCAAGAATACTTCCCGGTCTTACAGGTCTGCCGTTAACGTCTATATTGGCTTCAAATATCGCACCCGAGAAGGAAGGGTCGTTGACTCGGATCGAGCCACCAAATAAGTGAGTGATAATCGTTTCTTGAGAGACTTGAAAGGCATAACCTCGCCAAAAATGGGCTGTACCGGTTCTCGGTGCGGTCCCAAAATCACTGGTTTTGAATTCACCATAATTAAACTCAGTGTAGACCGTTAGACTCTCTCCAGTCGAAACCTCGGTGACTGGACTGCCACTTAAGCCTGACGACAAATACCACTGAGTTACTCGTTGTCCTAAAACAGTATTGGGCAATATAAATGAATTTGGTTCTGTTGGAAATACAAGGACATCACGAATCTCTCCCTCAATGTTGAGGGAAACTTTATTGATAGTGAACGTTAATTCTGGGCCAAACTCGCCATCCACGAACTCAACTTTTGCAGTAATTGTGTCCATTCCACTTGTGAGAACAAATGGCTCAGTGTAGGGTTGCCAATCGACTCCACTATCAATTCGATAAACGATGCCAGAAAACAACTCAGGCGATACCCCGGACGAGAATAATGTCATGGTAGTTTCATCACCATCTCTGGTAGCAGAAAATAGATCCAGTTCCCATTTTGCGAAGTATGTTAGGTTGGTCGTTGAGATTTCACTTAATACATTTGTTGCTTCTGATAGCTCTGCATCAGAATACCACCCTACAAAGTTGTGGAATTCTTTGCTCGTTGATGGCGATGGTATGGAGGTTCCAACAGGTCCAAAGACCGAAGGTACTTCTGTTCCTCCGCTAGTCTCAAAGTTTATAGTATAAATGGGTGATGTTAAAAGACCCTCCATCGAGTAATACTCCGCTACAATCCAAGCATCACTTCGTGCAACAGAAGCAATACGAACTTCATCGATCAATCCAGCAAACGATTGCGTCGCATCGCGACCCAACAACAAGCTCGATGTAGAGTTTGCAAAACTAAATGCACCGCTAGTGGATAATAATCCTGAATTTTCATATAGTCTAGAGCCAGTATTGTCATTTGTTGCAGTAAACACACGAAACTCTGAGGTTGTGATTGGTTGATCAATCAAAAACCCAGTGGATGGACCATATTGAGGACGATCATCAATATTGACTCCAAGGGAGTATGCATCCCCAGCATAGACCAAAGCCCCAGCTCCAGGAGGAAGGGCAGAATAAATTTCATCCCCATGTAGCGTCCAAGTATTTGAATTAAGTGCACTAGGTCGTTGCCAAAAGAGCGTTAAGCCATGGGCACCACCACTTTGGGTATGACGAATTAACAACGGATACGCTTTTCCAGCTTCTAAATTAATCTCTCCAATAATTTTCGATGTTGTAGCTTCACCGATTTTTCCAACCCCATGACCTCCGTACCAATAGGAAACTAGGGTCGATCCGATAAAGAGTTCAACAGCGTCATCGCCGTCCAAATCAAATCGATACGTTCCGGACTCACGAGGGATGAACCATCCCGTGAGTTCCATGGTGTAGTTTTGTCCAACTTCGTCAAAATCAACAAAACCAGAATTTATGTTTCCGAAATAGAAACTGAGAATGGATTGATTGCTCTGATAATTTGGAAGCTCTCTAAATCCACTTCCGGAGGGTACCCCCAAAAGCTCAGGTAAATCGACAAAAACATCCTTGATTCCACTACCACGTAACCCATCCCATAATGTACTGAAAGCGGTAGTATTTAACGGATGAACACCAGAAAACGCTGGCCCTCGATAAAATTCAACATTGATAGAACGTTTATGTGTGGCGTTGATTTCATTTTGGAAACGAACAGTCATGGTTTGATTGTTCCCGGGGTTTACGATGCCATTGACTTTAACCGCATCGTCAATACCGGATGAAAACAAACGAGCTTGACCTAGTACACCCTCTTGAGTGACAAACGTGGTCCCCGAGTTTGTCAGTGTGTGATTGCCTGTCGAATCCATCAAAGTTTCTCCCATATGGGAAACAAACTCATAGCCATTCTTCCATACTTCGGTTGGTAAATAACCATTCGGGAAAAACAACATTTGTCCTGTTGAATGACGATGGCGCAAATAGATTCTTTGATTCGGTTCGTCTGCCAGTAAGGTGCCTGGATATAACACGTGATATACCGCTAGTTGATTTTCGTAATCAAAATGATCAATTTCAAAGGGTAACAATTGATCAAGGGAATCCGTAAAAAAGACATCCGTGCCATCCGCGGAGACTTTGGAAAAATCAAAGTTACCACTGTTTAATACAATGGTCAGTGGAAAATTACTAAGGGGTTCTAATATTTTCGTTCCATCAATCACTAAAGGAATTATAGGAAAGTGAGAGAATGACTCCGCTTGATAATTTAGTTCTACTTCTTGTGTTGTTAGTGCTCGATCATACATTCGAAAACTTCTTAGATATCCTGATAGCCCCGAGGATGAGTCTAAATTCAAGCCACTAAAGGTAGCGTGGGACAAGTTTGTAGAGGGTTGGGCCATAAACAACCCATAATAGATGAACGCGGAAGAGGAAGTTAATTTTCGATCAATGAAACCAGAAGAAACAAACTCACCATCCACATAAAACGTAGTAACACCACCATCAGAAGATGAGCCATCATTGTAGGTTAATACAATATGTTGCCATTGATCTCGTTGGATAACTCCTGAAGTAATTTTACTAATATCGGCATTCCAAAATCGTTGATAGGATCTGTCACCGTGATATTCAATGACAGAATCAAACCAGCCAGGAACAGCATCAGGTAATGTTTGACGTTCTGTAAGTAATATCCCATTAATACCAGCGTCAATTTTGACCCACATTTCATAGGTTACATTCAACTGCCCAGAGTTGAAGAACTCTATCATGTTCGGTGTCATGGCAAACTGATGTTCTGAAAAGTAAATCGCTCTTTCTTCTGCATTAATAGTTATCTCAGACGTGAGACCAGATGGAACTAAGGTGCCGCCACCCGTATTGGAGAGAATGCCCGAATGAAAGGTCATTCCACTTGTGAGTCCTGTCAAATCATTCCATGTGCTTGATCCCGGAACGAATGAATTAGGATTGTTTGCATCGACATGCAAGACCAATCCGTTAGAGACGATTTGAGGTGAACTTGCAGTGACCACTGTTTCTTGCACAGCAAAAAAGCTCAAAAGACCAACGAGCGATAGGAAAAACGTACTAATTTTTTTTAACAACGAAACATCAATGGATAGTCGAAATTTTTTCATTTAATAATACCTTAGATAATATACCTCTTTTGTGTGGGACTTGCAAGCGAAAACATTGCTT
>SKFS01000053.1 GCA_007117885.1 Candidatus Izemoplasma sp. | reverse complement strand
GAGTCCCGGATACCCTTGTTGGCGTAACGCCTCATAGACCGCCATCGCGACCGTGTTGGATAAATTCAAACTACGAACGACATCTTTCATTGGGAAGCGAACGCAGGTCTCCAAGGAGCTTTGTAAAATCTCTTTGGGGATGCCACTGCTTTCCGATCCAAAGATGAAATAATAGTCTTCATCAACATTAGTATAGCTCAAATCACTCGGGGATTGAGTGGCATACCGAGTAAAGAACACCTTCACCCCCGACGGGTTGGCCTGTGAAAACGCCTCAAAGGTGGGATAGATTGTATAGTCCGTAAAGGCAACATAATTGGCACCACTACGACGAACTTGCTTTTCATCGAGCGAGAACCCCATCGGCTCAATCAAATGCAACTTTGTGCCGGTGGCGGCACAGGTGCGCATAATGTTTCCGGTATTTTGCGGGATTTCTGGTTGATACAACACGACGTGAATCATGCCCTTCTCCTATGGTAGTAGTCAATGCTTGCTTGCAAGTACTCTGGCACATCTCCAGTCGGGAATAAATGTGCAACATCGATGCCTTTGTTTGCGGCATAGACAATCGCATTGCGCTGCATGCGCTCTAGGCCGAGCCAATGAAAGGCCGTATCTTTGAACGTGTCAAAGGTATCTTTGGTCGCCGACAAAAGATCTTCGACCCTAAGATTCTCATACGTGTATTGTTCTTTCGTGCCGACCTTAGAGTTAAAGGGACAAACACTTTGACAAATGTCACAGCCGTAAATCGTCTCAAAACAAGCATAAATCTCATCGCTGTAGACTCGTTTTTGTTGCATGTAACCAACCAAACACTTTTCATAGACATTGCCTGGTAAGGCTTTGGTTGGACAGGCATCCATACACTTGGTGCACGTGCCACACGTGACCTTCGATGGGTTCCCCGTCACAGGCAGCTCAATATCGACTAAGATTTCACCCAGTAACTGATAACTGCCTCGGCCGGGGGTAATGATCAAATCATTATTGCCACGAAACCCAATCCCAGCTAATTCAGCGACCAACCGGTCATCGATTGGTCCATTGTCAACATAAATCTTATACTCTTTGACAGGTAACGTCTTCACGAGTTCTTCCATCTTCTGTCGCATCACCTGATGGTAATCCGTATCCAAGGCAAAACTGGCCATGATCGCCCCATCTTTTTTCGTGATCGGCATGGAGACGGCAATGATCGATTTGGTAAAGGAAAGGTAGTCTCTCAACGGACGGTGAATTATATAATCTGTAACATGTATAATCTTGATTTGAATACCAAGATCAATGGATGCATTAATTAGTTGTGTGGTCATAGTCATTAGAGTGCCACATTTATGAAAAATGCTCAACAAAAAAACAGTTCTCTTGCGAGAACTGTTTTAATTATTCTGCCATGTTTGATGGCCAATCAAATAGTGTTCTTCGATTGCCAGTAGTTTCGATAATCGGTGCATCAAGAGTATTAAATAATTTAGCAATACCACTTGCTTTTATCTCAACACGTATATCATCATCAATTTCAAATTTGAATTGGTCTGCACCCTCGTTTACACTAACCCGCATTATGATGCTGCGAGGATTGATTGAAACCAAAATCAATTTATCAGATGTGCTGATTTGTGTTCCACCACTTCGTGTAATGACCATTTCAAAATCTGTATTTAATAATGAGTTTACTCCACTTTGGACAATGGTACTCGAGAAGTTCAACGAAATAATTCCCGATGCTTCATTAGAAAGAGTTACATCTACGTATTGCAATGGATTATTTACGTACAAGTAATACTTAACAGACCTTACATTCCCTGCATAGTCTTCCATAAATACTTCCAACACATACGCACCATTCTCGATGTCATTGGTCACTAGTTGATGTTCTCCCGTTTTAAGGCCATCCGGGACATTTTTGTAGTAAACAGCTTCTAAACGGAGTGCTTGATCTACACCATAGCTCTGAGTGACGGGTGTCAAGATTTGATTACTGAGTCCACTATTATCAAATCCGATTGGTATTTCACCAGCAATTAATCCACTGTTTTCAAATAAATCAGTTGGAATTAAATTTACAAAGTAATAAGCTGCACCAGAAGTGTACTCGGTAAATCGCTCGAAAATTTCAAATTCATAATCAAGCAATCCAGAAACAACGAATACATCAATGCCCCCTACTCCAGACGTTGAAGTGACACCTGAGGTAACAACGTTGTCTTCTTGAGACAATCCTGAAAAGATTGTTGAGGTGTTTACAAATCCTGAACTAGTAATATTCGGTGCAACTGGGTCAATCCACAATCCACTAAATCCAACAAATTGTTCAGAATTGATTAAAGTATCATTACCAGCTCGGTCGCGAACAATCAAGCCAGAGAAATTAAAAAATCCTTCGATATCACCTTTTGAGACTGTTGGTTGAATTGCGCTATATAAAAATGTTGAATACCCTTCGGGTTGTGACCCACCAGTGAAACACTTTGTATTAACAGCTGGAGATCCAGTGTTACAAACACTCGTACCTCCAGAAAAACCACTTGAGAATACAGTTCCAGAAGACTTGAAAATAATATCACCAGAGTTTGTAGCAGTATATGAATATTGTACTGGCTCGTTGGCTCTAACAACGATATCAATTTTATTTAACGCTCTAGCTATGTTTGGGCGTGCACCAATAGTTGATGATACGAATGATGTATCAGGTCCTACGTTATTACTTAATATTGCAATCGGTTCCACAATAGGGGCTGTCGTGTCATAGACATACATGAAACGTTGGTTTAATTGACTTACATCAATTGCATTTGCTTCTTGACGAACAAAGACCAAATCACCCTCATTGAAGCTAACAGCAGTGTTTAAGTTTGCAACGGTTGTTACATCATCCCCAAAGTTGTTTCTTGGATCAGGAGTAGCAAATAATCCGGACAAACTATAATTAACACCTAAGAATTTCCATTGGATTTCTGTTGCATTATTAGGAGCAGTTGATCGGAACAATACAAATCCACTGGTACTAACGAAGGATTTAGGAAAGCCTAATGGATTGGTTACTTGAATATAACCTAATCCACTTGTGATAGTTGTTCCACTCGAGGCGTTATACCCATCTGAAGTTAATACTCCAGTAGTCTGAGGATTTAAACCACTGTCTAATACGGTATAGAATATATCCCAACTGCGTAATTGATTACTTTGAAGTGTCGCAGTGTATGATGCTGCACCAGTGTTCGTGTAAGTAATGTCACTTCGGTACAAATCGACGACCAATGCGCGATCATTTCTTGTGTCAACATTATCGCTGTTGGCAAGATAGAATCCTTCACGACCCACATACTCAGTAGAATTTTCAACCCCACTTAAATATAGTGGACTGGTTGAAGGATACATTGGAATATAATACTCAACATAATAATCGGAGTTATTAAAGATGATTTCATTTCCATCCAACAATCCGGAATTCAAACTAAACAATCCACTTCCACCAATCGTTTGAGTAATTCCAAACGAGTTTAAGAAGTTAGAGATTGAAGAAAATCCGGTAAAGTAACTGGTTGAGTTATTTGGACGAGACATCGTGAGTCGAGGAATTGGCTCATATTTAGCCATGACTTCAGCATCACCTAATACAAACTGAGCCAATCCTGATGTCCCACTGAGTCCACTTGTAACTTCCCATCCTGCGGCTTGAATCGTATTTCTATATTCATTAAAAGTTAAG
>SKFS01000161.1 GCA_007117885.1 Candidatus Izemoplasma sp. | reverse complement strand
TGTCCGGCCTCCCCAGTGCACTACCAAAAAGATCCATTGTATACGATTCACATAAGTTATATGGGAACATATCAACTGTTAGAGCTTGCTAAAAAAAAGGGAGCCACTTTCTTAATGGCGTCCACATCGGAAGTCTATGGTGACCCCCATGTTCATCCTCAGAAGGAAGACTATTGGGGGAATGTGAATCCGATTGGCCCACGTGCATGTTATGACGAAGGAAAAAGGATTTCAGAAACTTTAACCGTGAATTATGCTTTAACGCATAAAGTGAAAACAAAGATTGTACGAATTTTTAACACCTATGGTCATAACATGAACATGCAGGATGGCCGAGTCGTATCGAATTTCATTGTTCAAGCCTTGAAAAACGAACCCATCACGATTTACGGTGATGGCTCACAAACACGCTCTTTTTGTCATGTTAGCGATATGGTTCAAGGGTTAATCTCGATGATGAAAAGTGCCGATGATGTCAAAGGCCCTATCAATTTAGGAAATCCTGGAGAATATACCATTAAAGAAATTGCTGAGTTAGTATTAAAGAAGACTAAGTCACAATCTGAACTAACCTTTTTACCTTTACCTCAAGATGATCCTATCAAACGCAAACCTGATATAGAGATGGCAAGAAAACACTTATTATGGGAACCCCGTGTAAGTTTAGATGAGGGATTGGATTTAACGATTTCATATTTTCAGAACTTAATTAATAAAACATAATACTTGGAGGATTTATGAACATAACTGTTGCTGGAAACGGCTATGTAGGGTTATCAAACGCTGTTTTATTTGCACAATATCACAAGGTTACGGCGCTTGATGTGATTGAAGAGAAAGTGACACTCATTAATCAAAGAATTTCACCCATTGGTGATAAGGAAATTGAAGAGTATCTAAAGACTAAACCACTGGATTTAAAAGCGACGCTTGACCCTCAAGAAGCGTATGAAGAGGCTGACATCGTATTTGTCTGTACCCCCACAAATTATGATGTTGATACCCATCACTTTGATACCTCATCTGTTGAGGCTGTGATTGAAGATGTGCTACGACTTAGACCAACGGCCTTAATTGTCATAAAGTCAACGATCCCCATTGGCTTCACACAAAAAATGCGTGAGACGTATGAAGCTAAAAACATTATCTTTTCCCCGGAATTTTTAAGAGAAGGTAAAGCCCTCTACGATAACTTACACCCATCACGTATTATCGTAGGTGATTTAAATAGTCAAGGTCAATTGATTGCTGATTTGATGAAAGAATGCTCTTTAGATGACAATACACCAGTCTTATTAACCGATTCTACAGAGGCAGAAGCGGTTAAACTGTTTGCGAACAATTATCTCGCGATGCGTGTGGCTTTTTTTAATGAACTTGACTCCTATTGTATGAACCGAAACTTAGATACCAAACAAATTATACAAGGTGTGAGTCTAGACCCTCGCATTGGCGATTATTATAATAATCCATCCTTTGGCTATGGTGGCTACTGTTTACCAAAAGATACGAAACAACTTTTAGCGAATTTTAACAACACACCTCAAAACATCATTGGTGCCATTGTCCAATCGAATGACACACGTAAACAATTTTTGGTGGATACTATTATCAAACAAGGTGTTAAAAAAGTGGGTGCGTATCGTTTAATTATGAAATCAGGTTCAGATAATTTCCGGGATTCTGCGATCGTTTCGGTATTAGAATTATTAGTGCGTTCAGGCATTGATGTCATCGTGTATGAGCCTCAGGTCAAAGAAGAAACTTTTGGTGGCTTCCTTATTGTCAATGATTTGAAACAGTTCAAAAAAGAATCAGAACTCATCATTGTCAATCGTTTGGAGAATGATGATTTAAAGGATATTTCAAGTAAAATCTTTTCGAGAGATTTATACCACAGGGATTAATTTATTTTCAGGGGATAAACCATGCGCATAATGTTAGGATTAGTACATAATTTTGATGAGAAAAGACTCCCAAAAGTTCGGGAATCTATTTTAAGTTTAAAAACTTGTTTAGATTTGAACCATTTTGTGACTGTGATGGAGTCTACAAAACAAAAAAGTAAATCACTAGGCTTACTTCGATTAGTCTTAAAGTATCTAATGTATTTCAACATCGAACAACGAGTCTTAACAAGCGATAAAAATGCTTGGCAACGATTAAAATCAACGATCAAGCTAACCAAAAAAGAAGTCAGGAGATATTTTAATCTGAGCAAGAGAGAAAGACTAAAGCTCCGTCAAAAACACTATATTCATTACCAAATTACTAAGAAGCATGTTAACCTTTGGAAACAAGCAAAAAAACATCAATGCGATGCCCTCCTTGTCTTTGAAGATGATGTTGTCTTTAACGCGGATTCTAATCAAAAATTGGAGCTATTTATTGAACTTTTAAGTGGGGATAAAAAAAGAATTTTCGTTGATTTAGCAGGTGGATTCAGTGAGCTGAAACATATGCAAGAAGAATATTATCAAGATGGGATCATTAGAGTAATTCCACCTACGAGTAATACGGCTTGCGCTTACTTTTATAACGTAAATGCAGTAAATGATTTAATAAAAATCGTAACAAGAAAACCTTATCTTAAACTATTATCAATCGATTGGTTAATGAATGAGTTGTTTATAAGACACTTGAAGTCAGAGATTATATCTTTACATACAAGACCCACTGTACTTACACATGGAAGTATGAACAAAGCGTATCAATCGTGGATGTCAAAAGATGAGGGTTAATGCCTAATTATGAAAATTGGTTTTTATTTAGACAACCGTAATTTTTCAGATGTTGATCTCAGCACACCAAGACAAGGGAATCCAGGCATTGGTGGAACTGAGTATATGGAAATTTTGATTGCTACATGCCTTAGTGAGCTATATCAAGATAAATCCATCACTATCTTTCTTACGAATGCCACTAAGGTGTCATCAAGTTTAAAGTTTAAAATAGTGAATGATTATTTCGAAGCGGCTAATGCAAGTAAAGAAATTGGAATTGATGTTCTAGTATTAAACTATAAGTGTTTTACAGTAGAATTTTGCCACTTGATCACTAAATTAAAACTAAACACAGTATGTTGGGGGCAAAATTTTTACAGTTCTAAAATGGCAGATCACTTGTCGAGTTGCCAATTCATTAAACGAAATGTTTTTGTTGGTAAGCAACAATACGATCGATATGTTGACCACAAAATTATTAAGAAATCAACATGGATTTATAACGCCATTGATGTCTCTAATCTTGAAATGAGAAATGACATGATTTCGCCAGTAGTCACCTATTTAGGAAGTATTACGCCTTCAAAGAACTTTCATCTATTAGCAAGTCAATGGAAGTACATAGTAAAACGTGTGCCTAATGCCCAGTTAAACATTATTGGGAGCGGTCAACTCTATGACCGGACTAAAAAAATGGGACCTTATAACATTGCTGAGGAAAGCTATGAAAAAATGTTTATTGATGGCATAACTGAGAATGGTGTGTTGATGTCGTCGGTCAATATGCTCGGTATTATGGGGCCTGAGAAAAAAGAGGTTTTTAAACGTACGAGTGTTGGTGTAGTAAATCCAGGAGGTGACACTGAAACTTTTTGCATTGCTGCTATCGAAATGCAATCCTATGGGGTTCCCATTGTAACGATTAATCGATTTGCCTTCCCGGATACAGTTAAGAATAAAGTCTCTGGCCTGCTTTATAATCGCCGTCGTAAACTTGGTAGATATATCGTTCGTTTACTAAAACAGCC
>SKFS01000023.1 GCA_007117885.1 Candidatus Izemoplasma sp. | reverse complement strand
GCGCATGCTGCGTTACGCTTTACATCCTCTAAAGACGTAAACGCACTGTTTAAAAAGAAGGAAGCGTAGACGGTTGTCTAGGCTTCCTTCTTTTAATTGGATTCAAGCGCTGTTCTTGTTTTATAAAGTTTGGCGTATAATGAATTTTCATCACGGAGTAACGTCTCATGGGTTCCTTCTTCGATGATTTTTCCGCGATCCACAACAAGGATACGGTTGGCATCCTGAATCGTCGATAAACGGTGGGCAATGATTAAGGTCGTTCGTTTTTTCTTTAGGCGATTTAAGGCTTCTTGTACTAAGCGTTCAGATTGGGTATCAAGTGCCGATGTCGCTTCATCTAAGAGGAGTATTGGTGCATCTTTAAGTAGGGCACGAGCGATCGCGATGCGTTGTCTTTGCCCGCCTGAAAGTTTAGTGCCCTGTTCACCAACAAGCGTCTCATATCCGTGATCAAGCGCTTCAATAAACTCATGGGCATTGGCGTCCATCGCAGCTTGGCGAATTGCCTCTTCTTTTGCATCGGGTTTTGCGTAACGGATGTTCTCTTTAATCGTCGTATTAAATAAGAACGCATCTTGAGGTACATAGGCAATCGACGCTCTGAGTTTTGTCAAGGGCACGCCGTCTGTCGATTGACCATTGAGGGTGATGCTCCCTTGATTGAGGGGATAATAATGCAAGATGAGTTTAAAGAGGGTACTTTTACCGCCCCCACTTGGGCCAACAAAAGCAAGGGTTTCCCCTTTGCGGATAGAAAATGAAATGCCATCAATAATCGGCTTCTCATCATAACCAAAGACAACATTATGTAGCCCCACCGTGGTATTTTTGGGAAATGAAGCTTTGGCTGATGGATAGCTTTTGGGTTCTTCTTCGCGTTCTAAAAAAGCAAATATTCGATCACCGGCAGCTAGGGAGGTTTGCATATTAGTTATAAAGGTACCTAGGCCACTGACGAGTTCCATAATGCTATTTTGGAGTTGGACAATGGCAACGATGACACCGAGCATAATCATGCCTTCTAAAACTAAGTAACCCCCAATCAACGTAATCCCTGCGAAGCTTAAACTAAAGATAAGTGTGTTTAATGCGGTAATGCTTGCTTCACGGTGAACGCGGACTAAGGAAACATCGAGTGTTTTTTGATTGCTTTTAGTGAAGATTTTTAGTACATAACGTTGAATATTAAAAACTCTTATCACGTGCATACCCGCAAGGATGTTCGAGAGTTTTGTGTTGAGATTCGCGAGTGAGGATTGAACATCGTGACTAATGGTTCGCAATCGTTTGGCGTAAAGTGTGTTAATAATAAATGTTAGGATACCCACCCCAAAGGCAACGAGCGCTAAGCGCCATTCAATGATAAACATGGCGATACCGGCACCCACCCCGACAATGACTTCGACAAAAAACATAAAGAAGTAGGTTGTATAGGCTTTTTCGACTTCGTTTAAGTCGTTGGTGGCTAGTGATGAGAGTTCGGCGCTATGGGTCGTTTTAACATCGCTAAGCGCTAATACTGTCATTTTATGAAAGAGTCTATCTCTAAACACTGCGGTTGTTTTAATCGCGGCTTTAGCGGTAAAATAGGCAAATAGAGGAATGGCAAGCAACAGCGCTAAAATAATCACTGAAAAGCGAATGATTGGGTTTAGGATATCGGTAAAAGTTCCTGCTTGAATGGCATTGAAGAGTTCTAAAAATAAGAGGGCGATTTGAATTTGAAAAAACAGTAAAAGTAAGGCAAAGCCAAACACGCCAATGAGATATAAACTACGGTATCCTTTCATCATTTGAAAGAGTTTTATAAAGGTTTTTTTAGGCATCGTCATCCTCCATTCCATCAAGCAGTTGTTTTTGATAGAGTTTAGCGTAAAGACCCGCTTGTTTCATGAGTGCTTCTTGTGTTCCCGACTCAACAATTCTTCCTTGATCGATGACAAAAATACAATCGGCATCGGCAACGGTTGAAAGGCGATGAGCAATGACAATGGCGGTCTTTTCTTTAGCTAATGTTTGAAACGCTTCTTGGACGATGGCTTCAGATTCACGATCGAGGGCTGAAGTCGCTTCATCAAGGAGTAAGATAGGGGCATCTTTTAAAATCGCACGGGCGATGGCAAGGCGTTGTTTTTGGCCCCCGGATAAAGAACTGCCGTGTTCTTGTAAGAGGGTGTCATAGCCGTCACTAAGATCGCTTATAAATTGGTCCGCATTGGCTTTTTTAGCGGCGTTGATCACTTCTTTATCACTCGCTGAAACTTTTCCGTAGCGAATATTTTCTTTAATGCTTTCAGGAAAGAGGTAGGTATCCTGTGACACGATAGCCATTGTATCTCTTAAGGCATTTAAGGACCATTTTCTTAGTTCATGACCGCCAACGGTAATCGTGCCTTGATACGCTTCATAGTAGCCAAGCAACAGTTTGACTACGGTGCTTTTTCCGCCACCGCTTGGCCCGACAAAAGCGACAGTTTGATTGGCTTTTATTGAGAAGTTCAAGTTATTGATGACGTCTTTTTCAGCGTCACGATAACGGAAGCTGACATCGTTAAACTGAACCATGATCGGTGGTTCATTGATCGATAGAGTTTCACCGTCTTGCCGTTCTACGGGGGTATCGATAATTTCAAAAATGCGTTCCGCTGCAGCCATATCACGTTTTGCATCGCCAATTAAAATAGTCATTTGACTGAGCGGCAACGTAAGAAAATTCAATAAGTTTATAAATGCTAGGAGACTCCCTGGTGTCATCATTTCGTTAATGACGAAATAGCCACCTAAAATGAAGGTGGTCACAAACGGAACGATGGAAAAGCCCATCGAGAAGGATTCTAACACTGCACGTTTTTTTGCCAGTTCTGTGCCACTGACAACACTTTCATCAATGGCCTCTTTGCCTTGTTCAAGTAAGGGTTCTTCTAAGTTATAAGCCTTCACTGTTTCGGCGCCTTTAATCATGTCAATACTTAAAGCATTAATCTTGCCGAGTTTCGCTTGCACAGCTTTACTTGCTTTACCAATCGGTTGCATTAAGAGACCCGAACCAATGACAAGTACCGGTACCATAACAAGGGAAAAAAGCGTAAGCTGCCAACTAAAGAAAAGTAAGAGTCCTAATGCTAAGAGTCCGGTTAAGGGAATCTGAATTAAACGGGGTAAGGTTGTGCTAGTAAACTGCTTGACTCTTGATAAATCATTGGTTCCCCTTGAGAGTATTTCGCCGGAAGCCATATCACTGAGGTCTTCAAAAGAAATTGCGGTCACTTTTTGACTAAACTGCTCGCGTAAAGAAGCGATGCCTTGTTCGGTATAACGACCGATGATCCGTGTTCGTAAATAGGCAATAAAAAAATTCACCGCAATCATTATAAGTGAAACAATAATAAAGGCGTTAAAAATCTCGCGTTGGCCTTCAACCGCTGAGTCAATAACCATGCGAATCAAATAACTAAACCCAACCGTGATCACTGAAAACAGAATGGTAAAAAGGATACCAATCACGAGTAACCCTCGATGCGGAAAGGTTCTGACTAATCGCAGCATCGGTCTTTTTCGCATAAGAACCTCCTGTGCTTAATATAGGTATATTATGCCACAATACCTTACATTAATCACGGAGTAATCTGATTTATTTGAAAAAAACTCATCCAGTGCAAAGTGATTGGCGATTTTTGGTATAATAAAGTGAACTAGCAGGGAGTGAGACAATGGAAGTAAGCAGAATTGGCGACTATGAGGTGGCGTTTGACGCAGTGAACCATC
>SKFS01000155.1 GCA_007117885.1 Candidatus Izemoplasma sp. | reverse complement strand
CTTTCTAAGATGTCTTCTAGTGTAACATTTTTTTCAACCATAAGCACCATCGTATGGTAAACAAGATCACTAATTTCATTGATTAGTTCGGTTTTATTTTGATTTTTTGCGGCGATAATGACTTCCCCCGTTTCTTCGGCGACTTTTTTTAATATTTTATCGAGGCCAGACTTAAATAGATAGCTTGTATACGATGGTTCCGGCAACGTTTCTTTCCTCGCCGCGATGATGTCCATGAGCGCTGGGATAATGGGCGCATTACTCTCACTGAAAACCGTTCGGTAAAAGCAGCTTTTATTTAATGTATGGCAGGCTGGACCGGTTTGTTTCACACGAATCAATAACGCATCTTGATCACAATCATAATATAAAGCTTTCACTGTTTGTGTGTGACCTGAAGTTTCGCCCTTGCGCCAAAGCTTTTGACGTGAACGACTAAAATAATGCGCTTCTTTTGTCGTTAGCGTCTTTTCATAAGCCGCTTGATTCATATACGCTAACATCAATACTTCTAAGCTGTGATCATCTTGAACAATGACTGGGATTAGTCCTTCTTGATTATAGTTTAATTCCATTGTTTAACTCCTCTAAACGTATGGGAATGCCGATGGCACTCAACGCTATTTTTAGTTCTTTAATTGAAATTTCTTGGTAATGAAACACCGAGGCCGCTAACATGCCATCGGCCCCAGTGCTTTTAGCAAGAGATAAAAAGTCAGCGATTTTTCCCGCACCGCCGGAAGCAATGACGGGAACATTGACAGCCTCACATACTTTCTTCACTAAGTCGAGATTAAACCCCGTTTTTACCCCATCAGTATCCATCGAGTTAATGACGATTTCACCCGCACCTAAAGCCACGCCTTTTTGCGCCCACTCAATGGCATCTAGATTGGTCTTTGTTCTGCCGCCGTGAAGATAGACATCGTACGACTCACCATTATATTTAGCGTCGATCGATAGCACAACACATTGACGACCAAACTTGTTGGCGGCGGCTTCAATTAAAGCCGGATTAAGTACAGCACCGGTATTGATCGAGACTTTATCTGCGCCTTTGCGTAAAACCGTAGTAAAATCTTCAAGTGTATTGACTCCGCCACCAACAGTAAAAGGAATTGAGATGGTTTGGGCCACTTTTTCAACAAACTCGAGCGAGGTTTTCCGTGCTTCATGGCTGGCCGTAATATCGTAAAACACAAGCTCATCGGCCCCTTCTTGATCATAAAACGCCGATAACCGTTCCGGTGCATCAACATCTTCAAGTGCTGTAAACTGTTTACCCTTGACAACACGGCCGTCTTTTACATCTAAGCAAGGAATAATTCTTCGCGCTAACATTGACTCACCTCCAAATACGTAAAAACGTTGTCTAATAGGGCTTTCCCAACAACCACCGCTTCAACTCCCGTGGTTTTCAAATCGCTAAGATCCTTGAGCTTTGCAACCCCTCCCGAGGCAATAACTTCAAGTTTTGTGCGCTTTTTTAAACGTTGGTAAAGAGCGATATTGGGTCCCAACATCATGCCATCCTTGGCCACATCCGTAACCAATATCTTTTGAATGCCAAGCGTCATTAAAAAGGCACTAAAGTCATAAATATTTTGTTGTGTTTCAACTTGCCATCCTTGCGTTAAAACGTTCTCTTCCCTAACATCAAGGGCGACAATGATTCGCTTCCCATAGTCTTTTACGAGACGCTTTAAATCCTCCACTTGAGAAAACGCCATCGTACCAACAATCACACTATCGACACCGATATCAAAAAGCGTTTTCGCGTCATCGTAGGTCCTAATTCCTCCGCCCACTTGAACAGGGATAACAAGGGTTTTAACAAGTGTTTCGATTGTTTGGTAATTGTCTCTTTTCCCTGTTTTTGCCCCGTCTAAATCAACAATATGCAATCTTTTAGCCCCTTGATTTTGATAGTCTAAAGCGATAGTTAAAGGGGTGGTTTTGTATCGCTTAATTTGATCAAAGTCGCCTTGTCGCAAACGGACAACGCGTCCTTCCTTAAGATCGATGGCAGGGATGACCTTCATTTTATCAACTCCTTATAGGCATTTAAAAGTGCTTTCCCAGTGCGGCCACTTTTTTCTGGGTGAAACTGCATCCCCACCACACGCCCTTTTTGAACGATGGCAGGAATGACGTTACCATACTCTGCATAGGCAACGAGGTACTGATCCTTTGATTGAACATAATACGAGTGAACAAAATAGACATAATCATTCTCTTTAATTGTCTTTATTAAGGGATTTCCTGGTTGACTAAAGCGCAGCTGGTTCCAACCCATATGAGGGACTTTTACGGTTGTTTCTAAGGGGACTACCTGACCTTCTAAAAAGCCAAGTCCACGGTGTTCCCCCATCTCAAAGCTTTTCTCGTATAAAAGCTGCATGCCTAAGCAAATGCCTAGAAACGGTTTGTCGTCATGAACATGTTGTTTAATAAGCGGGATAAGACCACTTTCTTCGAGCTTATCCATCGCTTCTTTAAAGGCCCCAACGCCTGGTAGAATAAGGCTTTCAGCGTTTTTAATGACGTCCGGCTGATGACTTAAAACTGCCTCTAAACCACTCTCATGACACGCCTTCATTATCGAGGCAATATTGCCTGCACCATAATCGATAATAACGTGTTTCATAGTAATCCCTTCGTTGATAGCGAACCTTTATAGTGCTGGGAAATAGCGTTGTTTAGGCTTTGACCAACGCTCTTAAAAATACTTTCTGCTTTATGATGGTCATTTTCACCATAGAGAACTTCGATATGTAGATTGATTCTTGATTCACGGACAAATGCCGTGAAGAACTCTTTAATATTTTGGGTATCCATTGACCCTAATTTTTCGCGGTTAAATGTTGCTTTAAAAACGAGTGTACTGCGATTGGATAAGTCAACCACTGTGCGCGCTAACGCTTCATCCATTGGAATGTAACTCACCCCATAGCGCCCTCGTTCTTTCAGTTCAGATAACGCCTGATTAAACAGTCTACCCAGTACAATACCCACATCTTCTACAGTATGATGATCATCGACTGTCAGATCGCCTTGTGCGTTAATCAATAAATCAAACCCTCCATGAAAAGCAAACAAGGTTAGCATATGGTCAAAAAACCCTATGCCTGTGCTAATTTCAGTCTTACCTTGACCCAATAGTTCTAGTTGCATCTCAATCGCGGTTTCGGCGGTTTCTCTATGCATTTTTTTCATCATTGATCATTCCTTTCAAGACACTTATCAGTGTTTCATTTTCGGTTTCTAGTCCGACTGTAATACGGTAATATTGTGCCCACTTCCCAGTAAACTTTCTAATTAAAATGCCGTTTTCAAGCAAGCGTTCATAGAGCTGTGCAATGGGGGCTTTAATAAAGAGGAAGTTGGCCTCGGATGGATAGACATTAAAGCCTAACTCCGTCAACGCTTGTTGCAGTTTTTTGCGGCGTTGAATCACGCCATCAACATAAACACTAACATCGTCGATGCGCTTTAGCGCACTAACGCCTAAATATTGTGTTAAGCGGTTGAGATTATACGGTGTTTTAACACGTCTTAGTTCGCTTGTTCGTTGAGAGTTTGATATGAGATAACCAAGCCTAGCTCCAGCAAGCCCAAACGCTTTAGAAAACGTCCGTGTCACCATTAACTTAGGGTACGTATCAACCATTGAAACAACGCTTTCTTGATGGGAAAACTCGCCGTATGCTTCATCGATTAAGACCAGTGCTTCGGTGTCTTTTAAAACTTTTTCTAACGCAGCTTTAGAAAAAGTAAATCCCGTT
>SKFS01000041.1 GCA_007117885.1 Candidatus Izemoplasma sp. | reverse complement strand
TTTTAAGACCGAACAAAATAAAGAAATTAAAGTTCACATTGTGGATGTCAAATAAAGAATGCTCGTCATTCTTTTTTTCGTCTAAAGGAGTAAAACCATGAGAATAGGCATTGTTTTTGCAATGAAGGAAGAACTCGCCGCCTTTAAAGCGCACTTTCCATCGATCGAAGAAAAAACTTTGGATGGCTTGGTTTTTTATCACGTTAACCATCAAAACCACGATATCGCCTTTGTGCGTTCTGGCGTGGGTAAAGTTAATGCGGCCTACACCACTACAAAACTGATTGAGCACATTAAGCCAGATGTCATCTTCAACTCTGGTGTGGCGGGTGGTATCGGTCAAGTCCATGAAGGGCTAGTTTTAGGACGTTCTATCGTCTATCATGACGTCGATGTGACGTCTTTTGGCGATTATCTTCATGGTCAAGTGCCGGGACTTCCCGCACAGTTTAATGCTGATAAGCGTTTGCTTGAACACGCAGTTCATTGCATCGGAGATGCGGCATATACCACTGGGACTATTGCTTCAGGAGATCAGTTTATGACTTCAATAGAACCGTTAAAACCCACCCTTAAGCTTTACCCTGACCTTCTTGCCGTTGAAATGGAATCCGCTGCGATTGCCCATGTTGCGACCTTAGCGGGGATTCCCTTTTTGATTATTCGGGCAATCTCCGATCAAGTGGGGGAACCATCTCAATCCGAAGCATTTAACACGTTTTTACATCAAGCTGCGAAAAAGAGTGCTGGGTTACTCTATAAAATGATTGATAAACCATGGCGTTAAAAGTTGTTTTAGACAATCGCACCGTTTACTTTCATGTTGTGCGTCGGAAAAAGCAAAAACGATTAATCTTTTATGCTTTAGAAGATAACGTGTATAAAGTGACAACACCGACCAAAATGTCACAAAAAACGATTGAGTACACCATTCAAGCAAACTTAGAAAAAATTCTAGAGTTAAAACCACGCATCGACATAAAAAAAGCGTTGATTGAAGCGAAAAAAGTGCCGGTGTTTAACGAGTTATATGATCGAGAATACTTTTCTGAGACGTCAGTTCAGGAAACCTTAAAAGCGATTTTTAGAAAAGAAGTTGAATTTCTCGTTCAACGCTTTTCACGTCTTGATCCTAGTTTGGATTTACACAGTGTAAAGTTTCGTGTGCAGTACATGACCTCTAAGTTTGGTTCATGTCAACCCCACAAACGACGCATCACGTTAAATCTTGAACTTATTCACTATCCTAAGCAAATGCTTGAATCGATTTTTGCCCATGAAATCGCTCACTTAAAGCACCCCAACCATAGCGCAGCATACTACCGCTATTTATCGACGTTAATGCCCAACCATAAAGCACTTAAAAAACAATTGAATGGTTGGCATAAAACCTTGGTTTTCGAAGGATTCGATGCATTGATTAACGTGACAAATAACGAGATATCAAGTATAATCTAAAGTAGTTTAGGAGGTCCTTATGTTCGCATACTTTTTTAAACCGAGCTGGTTTTTACCGGACGCACACTTCGATGATGTCTATCGCATCGATTATCAGAAACTGTATGCCTCAGGCATTCGTTTTTTGCTTATTGATTTAGATAATACATTGATTCCCTATGATATCGATGTTCCAGATCAAAAACTTCTTGATTTATTCGAAACGATTTTCAAGCTTGGTTTTGAAGTGGTGATTGTATCGAATAACCGGTATTCACGTATTGCACCGTTTGCAACACTTGTCGATTTACCGTTCATAAGCTCCGCAAAAAAACCCCTAAAATGGGGATTTAACAAAGCCCTTAAACAGTTTCAAAGAAAGCCTGAAAAATCGCAAGTATTAGTCATCGGTGATCAGTTGATGACAGATATTTATGGCGCTAAGCGAATGGGATACAAAGCTTTTCTCATTCATCCGATAAAAAAACGCAGTGAAAAATGGTACACGAAAATCAATCGTTTTCTTGAACAAACGATGTTTAAACGACTTAAAAAGAAGTACCCAGCCCAGTATCAAGCACTTAACTTAGAAAAGAGGTAATCTATGACAACGTCGATTTGCTTAGGCTGTGGAGGCCAACTGCAAAATCATGATCCCCAGCAGCCATATTACACACCTAAAGCCATCACCGAAACAACGATCTGTCAACGCTGTTATCGTTTAAAACATTACCATGAAGCGTACCAAAACATTTTATCTCCTGAAGCATATAACGCACTGATTAGCGAGATAGCGGCACTCAACATACTAGTTGTGATGGTCGTTGATATCTTTGATTTAGAAGGCTCATCACTGGCTCAAATCCACAAATTGACGGGTCATAATGATGTTTTAGTTCTCGTCAATAAACGCGATTTATTACCCAAAAGTGTTAGCGATCAAAAACTGCGGCATCGCATTAAAAAACGGCTTTCTGACATCGGTATTAAAACCATTGATGTACTTTTAGTGAGTGCTTTGAAGAAGCAAAATATCGATGAAGCCTTAGCGCTCATTGATTTACATAGTCGTCGACGGGATATTTACGTAGTCGGTGCGACGAATGTTGGCAAAAGTACACTGATTAATGCGTTTATTCAAGCGGTGAATGCCGAGTTGAAAAATCTGATTACGGTTTCTAATTATCGCGGCACAACCCAAGCGTTTATTCCGATTGCCTTTGAAAATCAAGTTTTGTATGATACACCGGGTTTATACAATAAAAACCATATCTCTGAATGGCTTAATGAAGACGAGTATCAGTCACTGGTGCCCAAAAAAGAAATCAAGCCTATCGTTTTCCAAATCCACGAGGACCAAGCGTTGTTTGTCAGCGGATTATCACGCTTTGAAATTAAACCTAAAGCGCGCATCACTGTCACGCTTTATGCCGCACCAACAACACCGCATCATCGTCGTAAACTCACCGACGCCGCGCTGTTTCATGAAAAACACCTTGGTGGACTGCTAAAACCTCCGAGTACACCCAAACCCATTGAGTTTTCAAAACGAACGTTCAAGATTAACGATACCAAAACCGATATTGTCATACCAGGTTTAGCGATCTTAACATTTAAAGGGGCTTGTGATGTCACGGTGTATCTACCGAAAACACTCATAGCCTATGAAAGAGAGGCGTTGATTTAATGCTTGAAACCATTAAAGCAGATGTCATAAAAATTTATCGTCATCGCGTCGATCGTCTTAACCATGTTTTTGGTGTTCGTGATATGGCCTTAAAACTCGGAAAAATCTACGGTGAAGACCTTGAGAAAATACGGATCGTGGCGTTACTTCATGATTACACGAAATATGAATCGCGTGCCTATCATGAAGCATTGATTCGCCAACATTATCACGAACGGATTATCCAAGAGTACTCTAAACCTTTATACCATGGATTTAGCGCTGCCGTTATCGCTAAAGAACAGTACGGCATCACCGATCAGGATATGCTTCGTGCTATTGAATCGCACACCGTGGGAAGACCGAATATGAGTCGGCTTGAGAAGATTATTTTTATTAGTGATTACATCGAACTCAATCGTATGTATCCCTCCTGTGTTAAAGCTCGAGAAATTGCCTTTAACAATATTGATTTAGCGATTTATGAAGCAATAAATGACTCGATTAATCTCTATGAAAGAAATGGTGGATTTATACCAAAAATAGCGTATGATGCACGCGATTACTATAAACATAAAGGAGAATTAAATGAATAAAATTAAAGTGGTTGTTGAAGCGTTAGATGCTTTAAAACTTAAAGATATTATCGTCTACGATATGCGAGAAAGAAGTCCGTTTTTCGATTTCTTTGTCTTATCAACGGCGACCAATACACGTCAACTTCAAGCGGCGATTCGCCATCTTAAAAATGATTTAGCGGCAGCGAAGTTCGATCTTCCTAATGTTGAGGGAACCCATTCTAATGCGTGGATTTTAATGGATGCTAAAGAAGTCGTTGTCAACATTTTCACCGAAGAAGAACGGAAGTTTTATAACATAGAAAAAATGTGGTTAGATGTGCCGACAATTGCCATGGATCGTTTATGATTAGTTACGACTTAATGGCACGCTTTTATGAACACATAGTCGACGATGTTCTCTATGCCATCTATCTTGATTTAATTGAGAAGAACACGGTGCCTTGCCAAGCTTTAGAAGTAGGATGTGGCACAGCAACCTTAAGTCGAGAGCTATCGCGCAAAGGGTATCAGATGACGGCATTAGATAATAATCAAGCAATGTTAGATGTGGCGAGTTTTTATGCAGGGTTAGAAAGTTTAACGATCCATTTTGTCCATCAAGATGCGGTGATGGGATTGCCGAGTGGCTTTCCTTTAATTATCGTCCCGACGGATGTGATTAATCACCTTGAAAACGAAGAGGCTGTTCACCAGTTGGTCGTGAACTTAACCTCTGCCTTAACGACGAACGGAATCCTAATTGTCGACTTTTTACGATGTGAGTATTTAGCGTCACTAAATGGCTATTTTGAAACGATTCAAATTGATGGCGAAGCGATTCAATGGTCGATTCATCCTACCGCCACACCGTGTACTGTAAAGCATTGCATTCAAGTGGGTCACGAATGCGCATCGCATCTTGAACGCAGTTATGATCAAGCGTTCTATGAAAAAGTTTTTAGTGATTACACACGTCTTCAAGAAGTCGTTTTAGAAGAACGAATTATCTGGGTTTTAAAAAAAGTAAAATAAGTCGTCCTATCTATAATTAAGAAAAGGAGGCTTTTTTTTATGGAAAAAAAACGACCGATAGTTTTAGCAATCATCCTCATAATCTGGGTTTTTTCAGCGTGCCATCGCCCACTCAATCCGCCGCTTTATCCAGAATCATCCCCTGACATTGATGAACCGCTGCAACTTGAATACATTTACATTGATATTAAAGGGGAAGTGAGAGTCCCGGGTGTGTATAAAGTTAGCAATGGCACGCGTTTGTATCAAGTGATTGAACAAGCAGGAGGTCTGACTAAAGATGCTGATATTTTAGGTTATAATCTTTCCTTAGTGCTCAGCGACCAACAAGTTATTGTGATTCCAAATAAAGCTCAAGAGTTTGACTATGATGAGGAGAGCCTGATTTCCATTTCAACGGCCTCATTACAACTCTTAATGAGTTTACCAAACATCGGTCCAGCTACAGCTCAAGCGATTATCGATTATCGCAATGAGCACGGCCATTTTCAAACGATTGAAGAGATTATGAATGTGAGAAATATCGGTGTTGCGACCTTTGATGCGATTGCCCCGTTTATCCGACCTTAAAGGCCAATCGCATCCAATACTCTTTTCGCTAATCCTATTCATTTTTTCACAGTATTACGCGCTGTTTTATATTATTTTATTCTCGTATTTGCTTGTGCTATTTTTTCATGACTGGCGCTTAATGCTAATTGTTGTTGCTTTTCTTACTATTTATGGTGTGGTTCGCACGCGCTATGATGTTGAACCTTTGAGCGATACGCTTAGCACAGGTCAAGTCCAATATCGTGACCGTGAAAGAAGAGTCGTGGTGAAGTCTCAAAACCAACGGTATTACCTTTACTATGATCATGCAACACAGCTTAGGCCAGGGGACTGGATTGCGTTTAATGGTCAACAGGCAGTTATTAACGCGCCACTTAATATTGGCGATTTTAACTATCAACGCCTCTTACATGCCCGTCGTATAAGTGGGGTCATTTATGCGGAGTCGGTCGTGGTTTACGATTCACAGTTTCATGTTTATCAGTTTCGTGATGGGGTATCGCGTTATATTGACCGTTACTTTCAGTATACCCGAGGCTATTTACGGATGTTTATTCTTGCTGAAACTGACGCCATGGATCAATCCATCCGCGATCAAGCGTCATCACTGGGGATAGCGCATCTCTTTGCTATCTCAGGATTGCACATTGGTTTAATTGCCTTAGCGCTTGAAACGGTTCTAAAACGTGTAAAACTATCGCCAAAACTAACGTTAGCCATCACTTCAATCGTGCTTATTCTTGTTATGATACTAACAAGTTTTACCCCATCAGTTGTTCGTGCTGGCGGCTTATATACACTACTTCGTCTAAACAAACTTTTAAAACTTGAGTTTACCGCTTTTGACCTCACCGCCTTAACGGCAGTTTTACTGTTGTTTTTTCAACCATTTTATTACTACCGAGTGGGCTTTTTACTGACGTATATTATTAGTATGGGCCTGCTTCTCAATCAAACTTATTTACGTCAAGGAAATCGTTTCAAGCAATTGTTTAAAGTAAGCACACTCGCTTTTTTGTTTTCACTGCCTATCGTGAGTGGGTTTAATTATAGCGTTAATCCCTTAACCATTGTTTTCAATGTTGTTTTTGTCGGCTATACAATGTTTCTGCTTTTACCGGGTGTGTACCTGAGTTTTTTCTTGCCGTTTCTAGAACCGCTCTTAAGGGTAATTAGTGGTTTTTTTGAGACACTTGTCGAACTAACCTACACAACTTTTAATTGGCCAGTCCGCCTATATTTTGATCATAGTATAAAGATATTTGGCTACTATTTAATCTTAGGTTTTGTCTTTAACCGGTTCAATTACCGAAGATTGAGTATCCTAGTTTTATACGTAACACTGATTTACTCAACCCCTTACTTGAATCTCTATCCAAGAATGGTTTTCTTTCATGTTGAAGGCGATAGTGCTTTAATACAAGATCGCTTTAATCGTTGCACTCTTTTAATTGATACTGGTGATATTGATCCATATCAATCGTTGAATCACCATTTGCATCGCCTCCATGTGACCACCATCGATTACGTGATTATTAGTCACTTTCATCAAGATCACTATGGTGGCTATGCAGATTTATCTTCAGCATTTTTAATTGAACACACGATTACCAACCTAAATCAAGAAAGTTATGAAAACCGTTGGATACCTTGTGGGGCATTACACTTTTTTATCTTTCCTTTAGAATTTCCTCACCGCTCAGAAAATAACCGCTCTATTGTGATGAAAATTCGTATCCAAGATGAAACCATCTTATTTGTCGGTGACGCAGAAATTGAACGAGAAAGAACACTGTTAGTTTATGACTTAAGTGCCGATTTCTTAAAGATAGGTCACCATGGTTCAAATACCTCCTCTCATGATTTTTTCCTCGATCATGTCAATCCCCGTGATGCTTTAGTTCCGACCTATCAAAACAATCCCTTCAATCATCCTTCAGACGCTGTGATTGCCCGACTTACAAATCGGCCAATTGTTGTCCACCGTGTCGATCAAGAAGGAATGATTATCTTTCAGTACCGCCTTAAAGAAAGGATAAAAAGAACGCCATTTTCACCTTAAATATGCTATAATACTTATGCGAGGTGATGGATGTGGATAAACACGTCATACTATATTATGGTGAAGATTCTTTTTTTATTAAAAGCAAAATTAAGCAAACCATTCAAAAATACGATTTTGATGATTTTAACATCACCTATTATGACCTTGAAGACGTTGAGTTAAACGATGCGATTAATGATGCAATGACGATTCCTTTTATGAGTGAAAAGAAGCTAATTGTCTGTCAAAATGCGCATTTTTTAGGTAAAGAAAAAACAAAAAAAGCGTCCACTAAGGACACTAAACTACTCCTTGAATATTTGCAAAATCCGACCGATACTACGCTCTTAATCATTACTACACCCGTGGCTAGTTTAGATGAGAAAAACCCACTTGTTAAGTCGTTAAAGATGCACACAGTTGTCGAGTGTAAGTTAGTGGCCGCCAAGGACTTAGTGAGCTGGGCGCGCAGACAAGTCGGCAATATGTCTATGCATATTGATGATGCGGCGTTAAAAGAGTTTGTGAAACGGGTTCAGCACTCAACAGAGTTTGCCTATTTAGAAATGAAAAAACTGTTGATGTATGCTCACGATACTAACCATATTGATTTAGCGATGGTTGAGCGTGTAATCACAAAAAATATTGAAGATAATATTTATGAAATCACCAATGCTCTTTTAGAAAAAAACACTCAAAAAGCCTTGAGTGTCTACCATGATTTGGTTTTATATAGTGAAGATCCTCTACGGATACTAAATACGATTATACATAAGTACCGTGAAATTCTTCACGTTAAAACGTTACTAGAAGACGGCAAGAACCAGCAAGATATTCAGGAGTATTATCGGGTATCTAGTGGTAGAGCCTATTATATGGTTCAAAACGCTCGAGCGGTAGACATGGAAAACGTTAAGGAACATCTACGACACTTAGAACGTCTTGATTATCATATTAAGACAGGTCGTGTCGATAAGAAAACCGGGTTAGAACTCTTTATATTAAGCATATAAAAAACGCCATCTCAGCTGGCGTTTTAATTTTCTATGTGATTGATAAGCGTTGATAAACGTGATTTGTGTCTCGCAACATATTGCTTATTATGAATGCCTTTTGAAATCGATTTATCAAGTTTTTTGTTTGCAGTATTATACGCTTCAATAGCTTTATCTTTTTGTCCTTCACTCGCAAAGCGTTCGACTTGCTTCATTGAACGTTTTAAACTTGAGCGGAACATATTGTTCGCTAAGCGTCTTTTTTGATCGCTTCGTGCACGTTTGATTTGTTGTTTAGAATTTGCCACTTTCTCACCTCCGTATCGTCAGCGATACTATTTTATCAAATCGGTCTTCAAAAAGCAATATAAATAGTGAACATAATACGTGATAGTTTAGCAATAGTTTGATATAATACATCAGGAGGTGTTTGAGTATGGAATTTAAGCTTGGAACATACGATTTATTCGATGTCATTAAAATTGAAGATCAGCATTATATTTTGAGAAATTCTCAAGCCTCTTTACGCTTGGCAAAATCCGCGGCGACAAAACCGTTGGTTATCGGTGAGAAAGTGGACGTCTTTATTTACATGAATCAAGCAAAGAAAGTCGTCGCAACCATGAAAAAACCCTACATTGATGAAATGACAGCCGATTGGGTTAACGTGGTTGAAGTGAAACACGGTTTAGGTGTTTTTGTGGATGTCGGTCTTGATAAAGATATGCTCGTATCAAAAGATGATTTACCGGTATTAAAGCGGGATTGGCCAGACGTTGGCGATCAATTATTTTGTTATTTACGCTCCGGGAAAAACCAAATTATTGCTAAGCCTGTAAGTCGCTTTAAGATGCGGGAGTACTTACCGGTAGAAACAGCGTTAAGTGTCGATGATAAAGTGACTGCAAACGTGATTTATCTAGCCGATGAAGGCTGGGTCTTATTTACTAAAGAAGGCCATGAAATCTTTGTTTACTATAAACACAGTCGAGAAAAATACCGTTTAGGGCAAATGATTGAAGTCACCATCACCATTGTTAAAGATCAAGGCCATTACAATGGCACAGCCTTAGCTCAAAAAGAACGGATGTTAGACGATGATGGTCAACGCATTATCGATTACTTAAATGCCCATCAAGGGGTTATGCCCTTTACTGATAAAAGTGATCCGAATCTGATTCAAGAAACGTTTAATATGAGTAAAGCGGCGTTTAAACGTGCCTTAGGGACGCTGTATAAAAAACAGCTTGTAACACTAGAAAAAAACCAGACTATCTTGAATAAATAGTGAGGTAAAACCATGGGAAGAAGTTTTGAAGTGCGTAAAGCATCGATGATGAAAACGGGATTACAAAAGAGTAAACTGTATGCCCGTTTTGGTAAAGAGATTTACATGTGCGCAAAAAACGGTGGCAGTAATCCAGAATCAAATCTTGCCTTAAAACACTTAATTGAACGGGCAAAAAAACAGCAAGTACCTGCCGATATTGTTAAACGCAATATCGACAAAGCTGAAGGCGGAGGCGGTGAGGACTACACCACCATCCGCTATGAAGGATTTGGGCCCTCAGGCAGTAGTTTTATTGTTGATACACTGACGGACAATGTCAATCGTACCGTCGGTGAAGTGAGAAACTGCTTTACTAAAATTGGTTCAAAACTCGGCGTAAACGGTTCAGTTGAACATCTTTATAAACATTTAGCGTACTTGAGTGTAAGCGGTGTTGATGAAGAGACATTGCTTGAGACATTGTTGGAACAAGATATTGATGTCATCGATATTGAAAGCATTGATGGAGGCTTTGAAATCAGTGCTGACGGGTATGCGCTTGATCGTTTAGAAACAGCGGTCACTCATATTGCATCCGCTGAAGTGATGAACTCTGAGAGTGGTTGGTACGCACACGAAACAATTACTTTAGACGATCAAGATTATGAAAAGTTCGAAAAATTTATGCATTTAATTAACCAATGTGAAGACGTTCAAAACGTTTATCATAATGTAACGGTCAAAGAAGAAAACGAATAGGTTTTCTTCTTTCATAGAGGTGAATTATGAAGAAAGCACTGATCATAACATTAAGTTATTACTTCATTCAAGGATTGATTCATAATCTAGGACATGTCATCACACCGCGCTATGTTGATGTCATGGGCATTCCTAGTTTTATGTTTGGGTTCTTTTTTTCAGCGATGAGTTTAGGGTTATTGGTCGGTGCACCCATTTGGGGAATACTCGGTGATTCACGATCGAAGAAACCATTTATTGTTTTAGGACTCCTCGGCTATAGTTTAGGACAAGTCTTGTTTGTGTCGACGACAAACTTAGTTTGGATGACATTCTTTCGGTTTTTATCAGGGTTTAGTGTGTCAGCATCGGTCACGTTATTTTTAGCGCATATCATTACCTTAGCCCCGAAAGAAGAACGCACTAAGTACTTATCGATTAGTGCGGCCTTAATCGCTTTAGGAACGACGTTTGGCTACCGAATTGGAGGGTACCTAGGGACCTTTTTCTTACAAGAAGTCTTTTATATTCAGGGTTTTATAAACGCAATTTATGCATTGTTCGTCTTAGTGACTATGCGTGAGTTTGGCGTTTTTGAAACAACGAAATCTGGCACGTTCTTCAGCCATTTAAAAGCCGCTACTAAAATGGATACATCGCTGATTGCCTTTTTGTTGGCATTAACCTTAGCCACCATGTCAGCGACGATTTTGACGAAGTATCTCGACGTCTATTTCACCATTGATTTAGGCTATTCTACGAATGATTTAGGGGTTTTTGTGTTTATCACAGGATTAGTAGGGATTTTTACAAACTTTGTGATTGTCCCTATCATTTCTCGACTTAAAAAAGATTTTTTGTTTATGAAATGGATACAGGTTATTTCAGCGGTTATTGTTTTTATAGTCTTTCGTAGTCAAGCGATTTTGCTGGCTTTATATACCGGGTATATGGCTTATATTGTATTAAAGTCAATCTATCAGCCGCTCGAACAAAACTACATTTCCTTAAATGCTGAGGATAATCGTTATAGCACGATTATGGGTGTGCGACAAACATTTTTTGCTTTAGGTATGATTATCGGCCCTTTGATTGCAGGGTTTATTTACGATTATCAACCTCGGCTCGTGTTTGATATTTCGGCAGGCTTATTTGTGCTGGCCTTTCTGTTGATGGTGCTTAGTCAAAACGCGTTAAAAGAGAAAGAGTTAAAGACGCCAGAGACTTCGCCTCAACACCTCGATCCGATTGAGTATAAAGCGTCATTATAGGCCGGAATAAGCTTGTTAGAGAACAACGAATATGCTATAATACTCGGTGAGGTGAAGGTATGAATTTTCCGAATAAATTAACGATGCTTAGAATTTTATTGATCCCTGTAATGGTTGGGATTTATTATTTGGATAACGATCCAAACACATTAAACACGATGAATTATCTTTTAGCATCGATTTTTATACTTGCGTCGATCACGGATTACTTTGATGGTTACCTTGCCCGTAAAAACAATCTCATCACAACTTTTGGTAAGTTTTTAGATCCTCTCGCAGACAAACTTCTAGTGATGTTTGCATTGCTAATTTTGTTGGACATGAAGTTTATTCCGATGTGGGTCGTGCTCGTGATTTTAGCGAGAGAGTTTATTGTCACAGGCATTCGCTTGGTCGCCGTCAATGAAGGCAATGTCATCGCTGCAAGTCAGCTTGGAAAGTATAAAACGGCCATGACAATGTTTGGCATTATTTTACTGCTTTTCCATGTTGAGTTGTACGGCTTAATCGCCCTTTACATCGGTGTCTTATTAACGGTCATTTCCGGGTTTGATTATTTCGTAAAAAACAGTAAGAGTATTTTATCGTCAAAATAAAAAAGAAAAGATCAGTTTTAACACTATTATTAGAGTTGAATAGGAGGTTTTTTTATGGCAAAAGAAGAGCGAAAGAAAGCACTTGACCAAGCGATGAAAGAAATTGAGAAAAGCCATGGCAAAGGGTCGATTATGTTGCTGGGCTCAGAAAGTGGCAACCGCAATTTAGAAAAGATATCAAGCGGTTCCTTAGCGCTTGATCAAGCGCTCGGAATCGGGGGCTATCCTAAGGGGAGAATTATTGAAGTCTTTGGACCTGAATCATCAGGAAAAACAACCTTTGCTTTACACGCGATTGCTCAAGCGCAAATGGCAGGAGGCTACGCAGCCTTTATCGATGCTGAACATGCACTCGATCCTAAGTACGCAAAAAACCTCGGTGTAGATATTGAGAACTTAATTATCTCTCAGCCCGATACAGGGGAACAAGCACTAGAAATTACCGAAGCGTTAATCCGCAGTGGCGCGATTGATATAGTTGTGGTAGATAGTGTTGCCGCACTCGTACCTGAAGCGGAAATTCGCGGTGACATGGGCAGTTCTCACGTTGGTTTGCAAGCCCGTCTTATGAGCCAAGCGATGCGTAAACTGTCCGGTGCAATCAGCAAGTCAAACTGTGTGGCGGTCTTTATCAATCAAATCCGTGAAAAGGTCGGCATTATGTTCGGTAATCCAGAAACGACGCCTGGGGGTCGCGCATTAAAGTTTTACAGCAGTATTCGCATTGACATTCGCCGTGGCGAGCAACTGAAAATCGGCAACGATATTATCGGTAACCGAACGCGGATAAAAGTGGTTAAAAACAAGGTTGCACCACCGTTTAAAACTGCTGAAGTTGACATTATCTATGGCACAGGAATTTCTAAAAGCGGTGAAATTGTCGATATTGCTGTCGACCATGACATTATTAAAAAAAGTGGCTCATGGTTTTCATACAACGATGAAAAGATTGGCCAAGGCCGTGAAAATGTTAAAAAATACATTGAAGAAAATACTGAGTTGTACCATGAACTTGAGTCGTTAGTCAAAGAAAAATTAGGAATTGAGTAGGTGTTCTAAACGAACACCTTTTTCTTTTGGAGTCGCAAGCTATTTACATTGACTAAACAGGGGGTTCTCATGTATAATGATAAAGTAAACTTTAATTTGAAACTGTTTTTTATGGGATGATAACAGACTTATTTCTTTAAAATAGAATCATAAAACAAACGAATAGAAACGGAGGAATTAATATGCCAGAACCGATTATATTAATCATCTCCGGTTTGCTCTTACTTGTCGTCGGAGCGGTCATGGGTGTCGTCATCCGGGCCATTGTTGTCGAACAAGGATTTGAAAAAGCCCAAAATCAAGCGAAAGCTATCATCGATGAAGCAATTAAAAACGCCGATAAAACCAAAAAACAATCTTTACTTGAAACGAAACAAGAAATTCACGATCTACGCACAGAGTTCGACCGTGAAATGAAGGA
>SKFS01000107.1 GCA_007117885.1 Candidatus Izemoplasma sp. | reverse complement strand
GTCCGGTGCCTTTGAGTGTGCTTAAGTTGACACCGAGTTCTTTAGCCATTTTACGAGCGACGGGGGTCGCGAGAACTTTAGTATTTTCCACCGCTTCTTCGTCGCTTTCATCGTGTTCTGTGCTCGCAGCCATTACTTCGTCGCTAACTTCAACGGCACCGACGACACTTGCGCCGGTTTCACCGGCCGTTTCGGTTTTAGGTTTCTCTTCTTTTGTCTCTGTTTCACTTGATGTGCCGTCATCGATAAGCGCGAGGGTTTCGCCGACATGGATGGTTTCGCCGACTTCAGCGCCACGTTTTTTTAAGATGCCGGATTCGGGTGCGGGGATTTCAGCATTGACTTTATCGGTTTCAATGACACAAAGAGTTTCCCCTTCTTGAACGTGATCACCAACTTCGAAATGCCATTTTAAGATGACGCCTTCATGAATCCCTTCACCAATATCTGCAAATTTAAAATCGATCATGATCGGCCTCCTTAGACTTCGTAGTTTTTCAGTTTTTTGATTTCATAGGCGATGCGTTTAGCGTCGACCATATGATGGTGTTCACCTTTAGGTAGTGGTACGGTAATGTCGTGTCCTGTCACACGGGCTGGCGGCGCTTCTAAGTAAAGAAACGCTTCTTCATTAACACGGCTAATGAGTTCGCTGGCAACGCCGAGTGTTTTGACGGCTTCTTGGACGACCAATAGACGGCCGGTTTTTTTCACCGATTCAATCACTGTTTGACTATCCATCGGTGCGATGGTGCGTAAGTCGATGACTTCGGCATCGACGTTGTCGAGAAGTTTTAACGCTTTATCGACTTCGCGCATCATTGCGCCCCAAGCAACGATGGTCATATCTTTGCCTTTTTTTACGACTTTTGCTTTGCCGATTTCGACTTTGTATTCTTTTTCAGGGACTTCTTGTTTAAAGGCCCGATAGATGCGTTTAGGTTCGAAGTAGATGACAGGATCAGGGTCTTGGATGGCTGCGGTAAGCAAGCCTTTTGCGTCATACGGTGTTGAAGGGATGACGAGTTTTAACCCGGGAATGTGGGCAAAGAGTGTTTCGAGTGATTCTGAGTGATGTTCTAAGGCTCTTACACCACCGCCATAGGGCATGCGTATAACAAGAGGGACTGAGTATTTACCGCGTGAACGGTTACGTAACCGCGCAGCGTGGGTGACGATTTGGTTGTAGCCAGGGAACATAAATCCAGAGAATTGGATTTCTGCGACGGGTTTTAAGCCGTTGATGGCCATACCAATCGCACTACCAACGATCGCGGCTTCCGCGATGGGTGTATCAAAGACACGGTCTTCACCGAACTTTTTTTGCAAGCCCGCGGTAACTCGGAAGACACCGCCTTCAAAGCCGGCGTCTTCACCGAAGACGACCACGCTTTGGTCTTTTTCCATTTGTTGTTCTAAGGTTTGATTAATCGCTTGTAAAAGTGTGAGTTCTGCCATGTTATTTGCCCTCACTTTCTTTAAGGTAGTTTTGGTAGGTGGCTTTTTGTTTTTTCAGTTCGTCGGTCAGTTCTGCATAGGTATAATCGAAGACATCGTCAAGGGTAGCTTCCCCTGTTTGTTCGACTTCTTTGAAAGTGGTTCCGACAAAGTCGAGGAGTTCTTTTTGGAGTGCGTCTTCTTTTTCTTGATTCCAAAGTTTTTTATTGCTTAAGTATTTACGGAAGCGGATGAGTGGGTCTTTGAGTTTCCATTCTTCCACTTCTTCATCTTTACGATAAATCGTCGGGTCATCGCTCGTTGTATGCGGACCTAAACGGTAAGTAAAGGCTTCGATTAATGTCGGTCCTTCGCCTTTAATTGCCCGTTCGCGGGCTTCTTTGACAACGGCATACATCGCTAAGACATCATTGCCGTCAACTAAGATACCAGGAATACCATAGGCGAGCGCTTTTTGCGCGATGGTTTCGGATTTTGTTTGTTTTGCTCTTGGGGTTGAAATCGCGTATTGGTTGTTTTGCACGATGGTGATCATCGGTGCGTTAAAGACAGAAGCGAAGTTCATGCCTTCATGAAACTCGCCATGGCTGGTACCACCGTCGCCGATATAGGTGACGGTTACGGCGTCTTCTTTTTTTACTTTGCTGGCGTAAGCTAAGCCCGCCGCATGACCCACTTGTGAACCGATGGGTACATTGACCGGTAAGAAGTTGACATCTTTATCAAAATGTGAACCCCATTCATTACCGTACCAATAAAGATACGCTTGTTTAAGGGTTACTCCGCGATAAAGCATGGCGGCTTGTTCGCGAAAGGCTGGGGAGACCCAGTCTTGTTTTTCTAAGGCTGCCATCGGCCCGATTTGTGCGGCTTCTTGTCCTTGGACAGGCGCAAAGGTGAGCATCCGTCCTTGGCGTTGGTATTGCAAGGCTTTAATGTCGGCAACGCGTGCTAAGGACATCGTTTTGTACATATGGAGTAAGGTGTCATTATCGATGCTTGGTTCGTAATCTTTGTTGACAATTTTACCGTCTTTATCTAAGACTTGAAACATTTCTTTTTTGAGTGGATCGTAGTTTTTAGCAATCATAGAGTTTCCTCCTATATAGAAATTTTATAAATAAATTTGTGCGAAAAAAATAAGTCACCTCTTATGACAAGTTTAGTGTACCGTATTGGGGCGTTTTTTTCATGTAAGATGCACTTTTTTATACCACTTTCTTTTATTCGCTTCTTGGCGTATACTATTCTTAACCTACTTAAGGAGAAAACCGATGTTTGATGTAACAAATGAAGAGAAAAATACGGTGCTTGATTTATATTTCGATGTGACCGATGGGCTTGTTTTAAGGCAGTTTCCTAAGCGTCAAAAACGCAAGTATATTTGCTTGTTGTGGATTATTGAGCTGTTTGAGACAACGAAGCCATACTCTGAACAAGAGGTTAATGCAATTTTACACGCGGTGTATCCGGATTATGTGATGATTCGGCGGTATTTAGTGGATTATAAGTTCTTATTAAGAGAGCGTGACGGGTCACGTTATTGGCGGCCCTAAAAATAAGCTGGAGGTTAGGATGGAAGAAAAACGTATCGGTGTTATGACACAAATGAGTTTTAGCAGTGGCTGGTTTAATACGAAAACGATGAATCTATTTGTTACGGATCAACGGTTAATTTTTGCCTTTATGACTAAAGAGGCTAAAAAAGAGACGGAACGTCGACTGAATGAAAAGGTGAAAGGAAAGAGTTTTAAAGACCGTTTAAGCATTATTGCAACGCACGGTTATCAGTTGCCTGAGTATTATCACGAGGCTTCTTTTGAGACGATTATTAACGAACATACCAACAATTTTGTGATTCCGCTTGATGAGATTGCTTCGATTAAAGTGAAACGTCCGAAAACAAAAGATAGCCAAGGGTTTAATAAAAATGATTATTTTATAATTAAAACTGCCACAAAAAAATACCGGCTTTCGCCGGCATTGAAAGGTTATATGGAAATTTTTAATTCGGTCTTAGGCGATCGCGCTAAAGTGCCTAAAATCATTTTGTAAAGCAACCGCAGGGTTGCTTTTTTATGCTTTTTCTTTAATTTCACCGCTTCGATAGGCGTGGATTAAGTTGGCTAGGTCGTTAATGCGTTCTTTAAGTTGCTGACCTTTGTCGGTGTCATAAACATAGGTTCTGCGGTTATTGATGTCTTCACTGTGGGTGATGCTAATAATATCTTTTTCTTCGTTAATAAGATTGATGTACGACGAAAAGCGTTGGTGGCTAACAAGGAAGAATGCATAGGAGTCAGAGATTAGTGTATAGCCACCAATGGTGGTAGTTTTTTTGTATTGTTTGCTCATGCCACCGTCGATATTGTAGATGCGTTTGTTGGCTAAGATGACGTCTTCACCTTTGGTAATATCGAGGGGGATATGACCGTTAATGATTTTTGAGTGTTTTTTACTGAGATCAAACTCTTCGTAAATACGGTCTAAGATCGTTTCATCGAGCCGTAGTTTAAAGTACGGGTTAGTGATTTCTTTGTGGGTGTTTTTGTCGGCGATGAAGTAGCGCTCGAAAGTTTTCATCGCGTGTTTAGCGAAGAGTGGGCTGGTTTTGCCTTGCCAAAGCATCATAAAGGTGTCTAAATCTGGGTTGTCTTTTGCGTAGCGGTTTAAATAGGCTTGACGAATGCTTTGTTCATAGGCATCAAATAAGGCTTTGCCTTGATAGGTTTTTCCGGCTAAGGATTGCGACATGAAGCTGCCGTCTTCATTGAGAGGAATGGCGGCGTGAAAGAGTAGGTTGTTGTTGTATTTAAGAATCATGGAACCTTTTTGAAATAAGTATTTTATGTGTTTTTGCAGCATTTCATTGTGTTTAAAGAGGTGGGTTAAATGGTTGATGACGTCTCGCTCTTCTATGGTTAAGCGGTAAGGATCATGGGTAAAATCAACGGTGGGGAAATGGGCGTCTTTAAGTGGGTAAGTTTGTGAGTCGAGGGTGATCGTTTGGGTGGTTGGGTTGATTTTATCGAGAAGTAAACGATCGTGGAGTTTGAAATGCGGGTTTCTGAGGATGACTTCACGTTCAAGTTTAAACTGGATGATCGTAATCGCTTTATGCATTTTTGCGACAAAGCTTCGGTCGTCGTCATCGTGGGTGTATAAGTTTGAGTCCCCTTTAGGGTAAAACAGCGTGCAGGGGTCGTTTTCGTAGACTTTGCTGGCGAAGCGGGCAAGCGGTAAAAGGTTGATGCCGTAGCCATCTTCTAAGCAATCAAGATTGTTGTAGCGGGCTGCGATGCGAATGACGTTGGCGACCATGACCTCAGAGCCTGAGGCAGCGCCCATCCAAATAATGTCGTGGTTGCCGAACTGGATATCGACGTGGTGATGTTTGGCGATTTTTTCCATGACGAGATGGGGTTTTGGACCGCGATCAAAAATATCGCCGACGATGTGGAGACGGTCGATGGCGAGGTTGCGAATAAACTTGCTCAGTTGGACGATGAACTTGCTTTCTCGACGCATGTTGAAAATGGCGTCGATAATGGCGTGATAGTATTGTGCTTTATCCTCGTGTGAGCCGGTTTCATAGATGAGTTCTTGGATGATGTAGGCAAACTCTTCGGGTAAGGTTTTACGAACTTTACTTTTAGTGTATTTGGTGGCGAGGATGCGTGCCATTTCAATCATTTGAATTAAGATGGTGCGTTTTAAGCTTAAATATACGTCACGCTCGACGGATTTTTGGTATTTGTTGAGCATGTCGGTGGGATAATAGATAAAAAACGCCAAACGGTTGCGTGCTTCTTCGCTTAAACTTGGATAGCGTTGGTCGATTTTTTCTTTAAGAATGCCGGAGGCGTTTTTTAAGAAATGGTTAAAGGCATCGTATTCACCGTGGATATCGGTAATAAAATGTTCGGTGCCTTTGGGCAAGTTTAAGATGGCGTTTAAGTTAATGTATTCAGTGCTAGCCGATTGAACGGTGGGAAATTCTTTGCTTAATAGTTCTAAGTATTTCGTTTCATAGTTCATAGTGATCCCTCGAAAAAAAGGTGTGTGAACACCTTTTATTTTTTGTAAAACTTATAGTACACAATGAGTGCCTCATCGAGGACTCTAAAGGTAAAGCTATTCATCATAAAGAGACGAACGACTTGGTCGGTATGCGAGGTGTAGCCAATAGTGTAGTCTTGGCCGATGGTGAGTTCTAAATCCGGATGATTATCGGGGAGTAAGAGGGCGCCTTCTAAAACTTTTGAGCGAACGACTTTTCCACCGATAAGGTTTTCAATGGCATCGCAAAGAAGTTTGCCGTCATAGACTTGATTCAAAGCTTTAAAGACTTCGTCGCCAACGACAAGGGTAAACGGTTTTTCGGTGTAGGCATCTTGAAGTAATAAAATACCTTCAGCGATCGCTTGTAAAGTGGCATTGGCGTTTTCACCGATGCTCAGTTTGTGGGGGGCGAGTTCAACAAGGCCTTTGATGCCCGCTTTTTTATTGCCGTTATAGATGGTGTCTTCTTCATAACGCGCAAGCATTTCTGCGGCGTCTTCTAAGGCATCAAGATCCGGGTCTTTTTTCCCACGGAGAATATTGTCGAGTTCCCAACGGGAGAGTTCGAAGGTAATACGGCTCTCAAGGAGACGGTCAACGTCGTATAAGCCACTGGCAACTTCGTTAATTTTTTCTTCGTTAATTAAGCTGAGTGTGCCTTTGGGAATCGCCGCCATGTTTAAGCCTTCAGGGCCTTCTACATGGAGTACTTTACGTGCAGATAAAGTGGTTTTTAGTACTTTTTCTGCGGTGTCATTAATTTCTTCCCACGATGCTTCAGCAATCGGGGCTAAGTGTTGTTTAAATAGATCCATAGTGTCCTCCTATTTCAACTTTCCGATATTGAGGCTACGGCCTCTAGGTCCTTGACCTTCTTCGTGGTCATGACCGTGATGGCCCGCGATGGGACCGTCTTTAAAGAGTGTTTCTCTTAACTCTTGATCGAGTTGAGGTAGTTTTCTGCGGAGCCACTCTAAGGCCATCGCGGCGTGTTCGAGTTCTTCGTCGCGATTGTGTTTTAAGATGTTGTAGAGTTCTTCGTCGTCGGTGAGGTCCATGCGTTGATTGTACCAATCGACGGCTTCGAACTCTTCGCATAAACTGCGAATGGCTCGGGTGATATCTTTGGTTCCTTTGCTTAGTTTATCAAATGGCTCATGATATTGATCCATGTGTTTCCCTCCTTTTGTATCTACTACGATTGTATCATAGTTAAGGGTTTAAAACAATCTGAAGTGGTCGTAAGTGTGATTGTATAAACCCTTCTGGATAGAAGTTAATCGGGTAATCATAATAGATGGTCGTGTGAGCCTGGATTGGCGGTGTTAAACACGTCTCATCCAGCGTGATTGCTTGCCAATCCGTTTCTGAACCCTCATAGTAAATGGTGTGGATGGTGCTATGAATAAAGGCTTGCATACCAATGGCATTGAGCGTCTTTGAGAGGTAAAGACTGTCTATTTCTGCTCTAGAAAATGCAAAATAACCAATTGTTTGAAGCTGTGATGAGGCATAAAGGGTTGTGAATTTTGATCCAAGAAAGGCTCTTGGCGCGATATCAACAACACTGTTAGGGACGCGATATTCAAGTGCCTCTTTGTTCTCGGGATACTTGATTAAACGCGATAAATCGTGATTGAATAAAACGCCATCAAGACTTTGATAGTAAGGATTCTCGCTATGAACGATGAATTGCTCTAAATAGGCCATACCCGAAAAGGATGAATCATAGATATGTTCAACATTCTTTGGGATAAATACGCGGTCGATGGCAGTACCAGAAAGTGACAATTCACTAATCGTTGTCAATTGACTATCTTCACCAAGGATGATTTCTTGAAGTTCTCGAGCGCGTAAAAAAGCGAAGCTGCCAATAAATTCCACACTATCTGGCATTATTACCGTCTGTATAGTTGGGTGACTATAAAAACTTTCGGCCGCAATATGGCGTGTTCCTTCAGGAATCGTAACCGTGGTGTCCTTACGTCCTGATGGATAAAACTTCAGCGTCGATTGATCTTTGGAGTAGACAATCCCATCAATCGATACCAAGTGTTCATTCGTCTCACTGACTAAAACCGTTTCAACACTTCTTGGGATACTCGCGCCATTAAAATTCCATGCGTTATTTAGATCAAGAGTTTTGAGGGCGGTGACACCATTAAAGGAAAAGCTATAAATCCATTCGGTGTTTGGATGGAGCTGATAGTGTTCAGACGTTCTACCAGCTGGATAGATGAATATCAACGTGTAGTTTTTAGTGTAGAGAACACCGTTTCGGTCACTGTAATGGGGATTATCTTCATGAACATAAATGTTTTGTAAGTGTTTCGCGCTAGCAAATGCTGAATCATTAATTCCCAAGACCGACGCTGGAATAGAAATTTCTTTCAATGCTGTTTCACCGTGAAAAGCGCCTTGTTCAATGACTTCTAGTGTATTCGGTAGCGTGATATTTTCCAGATTTCGGGTGTGTCTGAAAGCTGACATTCCAATGCGTTTTAGTCCTTCAGGTAAGATGACTTCATTGACGAGGGTATCGGCAAAAGCATAGTTACCAATGACTTTTGTTGTTGGCAAAACCACAACCGATTCTTCAATGTTTCTTAAGTAGTAGTAAAGAGTTGTTCCATCGTATGAATAAAGGGCATGGTTCACCATTTTAAAGGCGGTGTTTTCAGGATCAACATGGATTGTATAAAGGGTATCTAAAGCGCCGATGTTATCGATGTAGCGAACCGTTTTAGATAAGCTGAGTTCATTAAGTTGGGGGTGACCGGGTGACATCCACTGATAACCGATATACTCGATGCCTTCAGGAACAATAAAATGGGTTGACATGATATTAAATGCGAAGTCTCCGATACCGATGACCTGGTACTCAACATGATTATACTTGACGTGTGTTGGCACTGTTTCGCAAAACCCACAAAATGACACTTCAACATGACGTGGACCGATGACACGGTATTGAAGGTTGCCTTGATCGATTTCTTCGAAGAGTGATAAGTGATGTCCATGATTAATATAATTTGATTGGGATAACTCAGGTAAGTCATACAAAAAGGATAAGAGTTGATCTTGGCGATTGGCAACGTGGGAGTACTGTGCTTGGGTAGAACTGAGTAAGAAGTAGTCATAGTTTATACCTAAAACTCTTGAATAGGTTGGCCCTTGTCGATCGGCAAAGATGATGCCATTTTCAATCGTAACGGGGGCATCCTCATCGCAAAGAACACAGCTGTTGTTCCATGTTAAATCAATAAGATACCAGTTACCATCATCCATTTTAACCATGTTCCAGGCATGGGCCTCATCAAAGCCCATGCCAGTTACATAGAGGTTTTCAATATTGAGTAAGTTCAATAAAAGTTGATACGCTTTCGCTTGCCCTACGCAAACTGCTGAATGTATTGTAGAATCAAATACACCCACAATGTTTCTTGACCAACTTTCATCCAAAGGTTCGCCCAGTTCATTGTATGCGTAATCAATTTGCCGAATGATGGTATTATGCAAGGTCAACACGGTTTCATACGTTGAAGCGAATAATGGCAGAGCATTGATGTATTGGGCGATTTCATCGCTTAGGCTTTCAAACAACTGAGCACGTGTTTCATAGAGTGCGTAATCAGGGTCGATGGTGTAATAAAAGGTATCGTCTGTAAAACGTAAAATGCTCGGTAACCAAAACAGGGCAGGGTGGTCATGCCAAAAGATTTGGTACGTTTCAACAATCTCGCTGAAACTGAGTTTTAAATCAGAAAGATCAATCGATTGAAAGATAAAGTCGTCGTCGATGATGGCGTTATGTTCGCTGTTAAAAAAGAGCATACTCATCTCATAGAGCCGCTGATAAAAGGTTTCTCGTTGAGTCGGGTTGGATTTACGACTTAAACTTTCGTAGCCGTAAGCTTGCGCACCTTGAAGAATGATGGTCTCATAGTCATAGGTTATGATCTGAGGGGTGAACTGTGCATAGACGTGAATATCTTGAGATACTGCGAGGATGGTTTCTTCGGTATAGGTATTACCTAATTCATCGACCCATGCGTTGAACTCACCGCGTGAAACACTTGGTGGGTGAGGAAGATTATCAATCGAACTATTAAAATAGGTTGTTCGTGAATCGTAAATGATGCCATTGACGATAAAATAGACTGTGTACTCAATCGGTTCCCACAGTGCGTTAAGATACAGGTCTTCTGCGGGCATGCGTGAGGGTAAAGGGGGATCCCAGCCCAAAAAGGTATGGCCTTCTTTAGTTGGGGTCGGAACAAGCTCTAAATGTGCGCCTAACGTAAAAAACATACTTTCTATGGGATCGCCTCCCTTAGTGTCAAAAATGAGTTGATAGTCAATGAGTTCATAAAGGGGTTTAATGTTTATAGGCTGTCTAATGTTCGTTAAGGCATGACTCCATCCTAAAAACCGATACCCTTCACGGTCCATCGGTGTCGGCGGATCAGTGATGTCTTCACCGTTTTCGATTAAGCGAATGGCCACGATTTGATTGGTGTGATCGAGAAAACGAACCGTATGGAATGTTGGTTCGTTATTTCGGCATCCTATAAGCAGGATAAGCAAAGCAACGGTAAATACTAAGCTCATTTTTTTACCTGAGAACTTTTTCAATGTAACCACCTCATGTGTTAAACATACGCTTATTTTATCACATTTCACTCAATAGCGCGCAACTGAGTGTGTTTTTCGAAAAAAAAAGCTTTGGCTAAGCCAAAGCGTGTAAGAGTGTTTCAATGCGGTGTAAACCTTCTTTGATTTCGTCTTCACTGGTTGCGTAGCTCATTCGTAAGTAATCATCACAACCGAAGGCGATGCCTGGAACCATGGCAACGTGGGCGTGTTCTAAAAATAGCCTGGCGACATCGGTGGCACTTTCTAGGTAGGTTCCTTGATATTTTTTGCCGTATAGACCGCGTACATCAATCATCACGTAAAAGGCCCCTTCGGGTTCACGGGTTGTGATAAACGGGATGTCGTGGATCCGTTTTAACACCGTTTGACGCCGTTCATCAAAGGCTCGTCGCATCGTTTCCACGTCATCTTCGCTACCGGTTAAGGCTGCAAGCGCGGCATATTGGGTAATGGTGGTAATGTTTGAGGTACTGTGGCTTTGCAAATTCACCATTGCCTTAACAATTGGTTTTTCAGCGGCTAAATAGCCGATGCGCCAGCCGGTCATGGCGTGCGATTTGCTTAAGCCGTTGATGGTAATAGTACGTTTTTTTATGGCCTCATTTAGTGAGGCAATGCTGAGGTGTTTGCCACGATAGATGAGCTTTTCATAGATTTCATCGGACACTACATAGAGGTCGTGTTTAACAGCAACCTGAGCCAGTGCTTCAATCGTTGCTTGAGGATAGACAACACCGGTTGGGTTATTGGGACTGTTTAAGATGATGGCTTTTGTTTTAGCGGTAATCCTCTTTTCTAATGCTTGAGGGTTGAGGATAAACCCATCTGCCGTCGTATCGATACTCACGGGGATGCCACCGGCGAGTTCAACCATCGCTGGATAGCTCGTCCAATAAGGCGAGGGAATAATGACTTCATCACCGGGGTTTAAAAGCACTTGGAAGACATTATATAAAGCATGCTTTGCGCCTACAGAAACAATAATGTTTGCGGGGTCATAATCGAGGTTATTATCGTTTTTTAGTTTAGCGCAAATCGCTTCTTTTAGGGGTTGAATACCGGCACTTGAGGTATAGCGAATATGCCCTTGTTCAATAAAGCGAATTGCCGCGTCACGAATGAACTTGGGTGTTTTAAAATCGGGCTCACCGGAGGAGAAGTTGATGACTTTTACGCCGCTTGCTTTTAATGCGTTAGCTTGGGCATTAATGGCGAGCGTTTTTGATTCTTCGATGCTTAAATGTTTTTTTGATAAAGACTTCATACACTGCCTCCTAGGTGTTAAAGACGTCGGTTAAAACACTAATAGCCCAATCGATTTCTACTTTTTGAATAATCAGTGGTGGCGCTAAGCGGATCGTATGGACATGGGTTTCTTTGGCTAAGATGCCGAGTTCTTTAAGACGTTCGGTGTACTGACGAGCGCCACCGGCCTGATCGGTTAACTCAATTGCGATAAAGAGCCCTTTGCCACGAACTTCTTTAAAGAGTGGGCTGTCGATGGCTTTGATTTTAGTTAAGAAGTATTCACCGAGTTCTTGACTGCGTTGAGCGAGTTTTTCATCGATTAAGACATCGATGGCGGCTTCGGCGGCAGCGCAGGCGAGTGGGTTGCCACCAAAGGTGCTGCCGTGGGAGCCTGGGGTGATTACATCCATAATTTCTTTACGGGTAATCGCTGCAGAGACAGGGAAGACGCCGCCGCCTAAGGCTTTACCCACGAGTAAAATGTCTGGGGTGATGTCATCGTGCATGAAACAAAACATTTTGCCGGTTCGGCAAAAGCCGGTTTGGATTTCATCGGCGATGAGTAAGACGTTGTGCTTACGACAGATTTCTAGGGCTTTTTTTAAGTAACCAGGATCGGGGATAATGACACCGGCTTCGCCTTGGATCGGTTCAACTAAAAAGGCGACGGTGTTCGGTGTAATCGTAGCTTCTAATGCCTTGAGGTCATTGTAGGGTATGTTGATGAAGCCAGGCATATACGGACCGTAGTCTTTACGTGCGACGTCATCAGTAGAGAAACTAACGATGGTTGAGGTGCGTCCATGGAAATTTTCTTTCGCGGTGATAATCTCGGCTTTGTTTGCGGGGACACCCTTAATTTGGTAGCCCCAACGACGGGCGATTTTGATGCCGGTTTCTACGGCTTCGGCGCCGGTGTTCATCGGTAAGGCGACTTCTAAGTTAGATACGTCACATAGTTTTTTTAGAAACGGACCGAGACGGTCGTTGTAAAACGCTCTAGAGGTTAGCGTTAAAGTATCCATTTGATCTTTGACAGCTTGGACGATGCGTGGGTGGAGGTGACCTTGGTTGACGGCAGAGTAAGCACTTAAACAATCTAAGTATTTATTGCCCTCAGGATCCCAAACCCAAACGCCTTCGGCTTTGTGGATGACAACGGGAATAGGTTTGTAGTTTTTTGCTCCGTAGGTTGCTTCGAGTTCGATACATTGTTTAGACGTTAACATGATTACCTCTTTCACTATTTTTTAGGTTTTGTCGGTTCACAGTGTCTATTTTACAAAGAAAAAGCCTCACTTACAAGGCTTTTTAAGAAATCGCTTACATTTTTTTGATATAAGCTAATTTCTTTAGACTATTTTACGATGATTTACTACGCATATATGCGTAATTTTGGCTGTATTTACGGTTAATTACTCAACTGTGCGTACTTTCTATTCGTTTTTAAGATGGAGATCAATGTTTACAGTGTAGGACGCTTCGCTAGGACTGGAAAGGAGCGTGTAGTGGTTTTCTAAGAAGGCAATTGTCTTACTGAACAATGATTGGGGGGCTTTGGATGTTTCAGTCAGTCTAACCGCAAGATGATTTTTTTGGTTTAGCTTCTCGGCAATGATTTTTATTTCGTTGGCTGTGGTGATTTCTATGTCGGCATCATCACGAATGGCGACACGAATGAATAACGTTTTTTTCATGGTTATTTCCTTTCGTTTTTTTGTCTTTTGTTTTGGTAGACGTGTGATTTAACTACTGGAATATAATAGATGCACTTGTTTTATGCTATAGAACAAAATGTCCCTCAAGATATGGATGTCCTATCCAATGGTTTGAATGTGAGTGATTAATCGAGATAGTAACGGGTTTTAAGGTAGGCTTTATGCTCTGGTTTAAAACTAGGCTCGTGGTTTTGATAAAAGTCTTGATAACTGAGTAAGACGATGTCTAACTCAACGTTTCGTGGTTTTATATCCTCTTTAAACGCGTCGATCATGCGTTGGTAAAGGTTGAGTTCGTGAATCTCTTGTTTGATAAGCTCAGTCATGCCTTGGTGGTTTTTAAATGGGCTCTGCCACATGAGATTAACTAAATAGACGGTGGTGATGTGTTGGTTTTCTTCTTGAACTAAGTGATGATAGATACCGAGTAAGTGTTTCAACATTTGGGGACCATCATAAAAATTAAAGGTCATCGCATAGTAAAATCGATGGGTTT
>SKFS01000045.1 GCA_007117885.1 Candidatus Izemoplasma sp. | reverse complement strand
TCATTAATTAAGAGTTCGAGTTCATCGGTTTCACGATCATTTAATCCTGCAGCCGGTTCATCCAAGATAATCATTTTAGGATCGCTCATTAAGGTGCGCGCAATTTCAATCTTTTTCATGACGCCATAAGGTTGACCTTTAACATAAAAATCTTTTAACTCAAAGATGTTTAAAAACTTAAGAATTTCATACGCTTTTTCTTTTAAGGCAAGCTCTTCTTTTCGTGCCTTCTTCGTTCTCAATATATGCGCTATAATCCCTGTTTCGAACTGATTGTGGGCGCCGATTAGTAAATTATCTAAAATACTTAAATCAGGGATGAGTTCGACATTTTGAAAGGTTCTTACTAATCCGTGATCAATCACTTTAGTCACGTCAACTTGACGTAAGTCTTTTTGCTGATCGTTTTCAAGGAAATAGATGTTTCCTTGATAGTTTTTGTAAAACTGCGTGATACAGTTAAAAACCGTTGTTTTCCCCGCACCATTAGGTCCGATTAAGCCAACAATTTCGCCTTCATTAACGGTAAAACTTAAATCATCAACGGCTTTTAAACCACCAAAATACATACTGACATTTTCTAAAACTAAAAGTGGTTTACTCATCGCTTGTCACCTTCTTCTTTGACAAGTGCTGCCTATATTTATAATACAGACGTTTCAAATCATACCAAATATACACAAAGCCATACGGATAAAAGATAATGACGAGAATAATAAGAATTCCCGAGAATATGTACGAAATATCGCCAAAATAGTTTTTCAGCCAAAGATTGGGAATGCCGTGAATGATAAACACACCTAAGAATGTGCCAAAAATCGATTTAAGCCCCCCGACAACGACCATTGCAATAACAAATAAACTGAGATCAAGTGTCCAGGCAGTGGTCGGTACATTTTGATAATATAAGCCATACATAATACCACCAAACGTGGCAAAAAGTGTCGCCAAAATAAACGCCGTTAAACGGTACTTGAGCAAGCTTATCCCCATCGCTTGGGCTGCGTGTTGACTCCGACTCATGGCCATTAAAGCTCTGCCCGTTTTACTTTTGACAATATTATGCATAACAATCATCATCAGCACCATCATAATGGTAATCATTAAAAACAAGAAACTGCGTTGGAGCTGATTAATCATGCTCAACTCAATAAACCCGAAAAACCGGATGGCACCAATACGAATAGCTTGTCCGCCAAATATTTCTACTTGTGTGTAGATTTGTCGCAATATTTCACCGACAAATAACGTTGCAATTGCTAAATATATGCCCTCTACCTTTAGTGAAAACAAGCCGATTAACGCCCCCATGCCACCAGCAATAACTAAAACTAGCACAGCCGCGATTTCAAAAGGCAAGCCAAGATTGATAAAGACACCTAAACCTAGTGCGCCTGCGCCAACAAAGCCAGCCGTCCCTAAAGAAATTAACCCACTAAAACCTAAAAGTAAATTTAAGCCCATCGCAACGACAGAAAAAATGACAATATAAGCAAAAACTCCCATCGTTCCCCAACGCATTAACCCTGTATGGGGTAAAAACCCAATTGATGCAATGAGCAAACCAAAAATGATAAATGGCACGATTGGATACTTAGTTATCGACTGAGAAAGCGTAGCGAAAAAGTTTTCTATTGTTTTTAATCGTTTCATCAGATCACCTAAACTTTCTTCGTCGGCTTTTTACCGAAGATACCATAGGGTTTAAAATATAAGAACACCAATATCGAAGTATACACTAACACATTCCCCCAAATATCAGAGATATAAAACTGTGTGAAGTTTCGTCCAAAAGAAATTATAAAGGCCCCGACAACCGGTCCGAAAAACGTTGAAAAACCGCCTAATGTTCCGGCGAAGAAGGCACTAATCTGAACTGTCAATAGCATGTTTGCAAAAACACTGATCCGCGGCGCAACAAATAAAGCTGCAAGGGTTCCTAACATGGCCGCTGTCGCCCAAGACACCATAGTGACAGTCTTAGTTGGAACGCCCATTAACTTAGACGTTGTTTCATCGGATGCGGTCACACGTGTCGCGAGGCCCCATTTAGTGTACTGGATAAACCAAAACATGGCCGCCATTAAGAGTGTCGACAAGACAATGACGAAAATCGTATTATATCGAAGATCCGCCCCGAGAATCGTCACACTATACGAGGAAGGAATAAAACGGGGCAATGTCATCGCATCAACCCCAAAAAACCAAGGAAGAATGCCAATGATGACCATAATGATTCCTAAGGTAATTATTTGCTTAGAAATCGGACTGACTTTTGCGGCAGGACGAATAATAAACGTATCGATAATAATCCCTGTTGCAAACGCCGTGATTAGTGCTGCTAAGGCAACAAGCCAAATACTAAACCCATACCGCAACATTAAAAACGCCGCAATATAAGCATTAAATGTGCCGATCATCCCTTGCGCAAAGTTTGTCGTGCGACTGGTTCTAAAAATCAACACGATTCCCAAAGCCGCAAGCGCGTAGACACTGCCGGTTTCTAAACTATTAAACAATAATCTAAGCAAATCAGTCATGGTGTTCACCCCATCGAATTATTGATGCACCCCAAACATAGCCAATGCCCGCCGCAATCATACAAACGACTGAGCCTTCTTTGACCTTCTCTTGTTGAAGTGCTAAATGCAATGAAAGAATCTGATCAATCTGACCAATATGACCATAATTCTCTAAATAAATCGTTTGTGTTTCAGCTAACCCTAATGCCTCAAGCATGCCCTTATGTCCTGAACGTTTGATATGAAGAATGGCTAAGTAATCAATCGCATCACGGGTCAATGAAGATTTTTCTAACGCTTGATCGATACACATAAACCAATTGTTCATGGAAACCTCATTAAGCCGATTTTTCATCTTTTCTGGCTCCATCAGCTTTAAAGCTCGGTAAGCCTGATCAAGGTTTTCATGGTTAATCGGTTCAACAGTACCACCAATGGTGACACCAGCGGTTCGAGCGAGTGTCCCATCAGCGATAATATGTGATCCTAATAACAGGTTTTTATGGTGGTTTTTCTTTAAAATTAATGCCCCAGCACCGGCGGATAAATTATACATCATTGACATGTACTTGTCTTCGAAATCAACAAAATCACCATTGCGATACCCGCCGACAATCATCACTGTATTAAGGGTGTCATCCGCAAGCATCATATCTTTCGCAATTTTCAGTGCACTCACACCCGTCGAACAGCGATTTTGAACATCAATGCCCCAAGCATTGACTGCACCAATCTCACCTTGAACATAGAGGGCTGACGTCGTTAAAGGGTACTCTTTCCATTCCTCACCAATGCTAATAATTAAATCGAGTTCCAATGGATCAATTGCGGTATTTTTTAACGCATCTTTTGCTGCTTTAAGCGCCATCTCTTGTGTGCCATCGCCTTCACTCGGCACATAAATTTGCCGAATACCAAGTTTTTCAATGACCGCAGCTTCCGTCCAAACGCCCTTTGTTTTTGCGGCTATTTCTTTGGCTGTAAGCACTGTTTTAGGTAAATAAATGCCTGTGCCTACAATCCCAACATGGTTATTGTGGCTCATTATACCACTCCTCGATTATAATCTCATTCCACCGTTTACACTGAGCACATGCCCGGTAATATAAGTTGACTCATTACTTGCTAAAAAGAGGGCTGCATCGGCGATTTCTTTTGGTTCACCAATGCGTTTTAACATCGTTAAGTTGGCAAACTGCTTAAGTAAATCTTCCGGCACAGTCTTTAAAATATCCGTCATAATATAACCCGGAGCAATTGCGTTAACACGCACTGGAACGCCTTTAC
>SKFS01000154.1 GCA_007117885.1 Candidatus Izemoplasma sp. | reverse complement strand
CCTAACAAGGCGTTTAAGAGACTAGATTTTCCTACGTTAGGACGCCCGATAATCGCGGTTTTAACACCTTCCCTAATGACCTTTCCATCGTGAGCAGTGTCAAGTAAATTTTGCATTTTTAAAACTAGAGTATCAATCTTTGGGATAACTATATCTGTGGTTAATTCTTCAACATCATCATATTCTGGATAATCGATGTTAACTTCGATGTGAGCAATAATATTCAGCAAATCCTCGCGTAGTTCAACAATCTTTTCATAGATTTTTCCATCCAACCCCTTATTCGCAAGGGAGAGGCTTAAGTTGGAACGAGATTCAATAATATCCATGATACTTTCGGCTTGCGTTAAGTCAATGCGACCATTTAAATAAGCCCGTTCAGTAAATTCGCCTTTTTCGGCTAAACGAGCTCCGTTTTTTAAGAGTAGTTCAAGAATTTTATGCGCGACAAATGCACCGCCATGGCAGTTGATTTCAACGATGGTTTCACGGGTAAATGTCTTTGGCTCTTTAAAAACAGAAACCAAGACTTCATCAAGGATTTGATCGTGGTCATAGACCTTTCCATAATGAATAGTATGAGAAGGCACCTTTTCTAAATCCTTACCTTTAAATACTTTCTTTACAATAGTTAAAGCATCAGCGCCACTCATTCTAATAATGTTGATAGCACTTGGTCCAAGTGCGGTTGAGATTGCGGCTATTGTGTCGTTTTTCATGATTATCACCTGAATTAAGTATACCATAATTCAACGATTTGTTGTATAATAGACACCAGGTGATATCATGAAAAAAGTACGTCCAAAAAAGTATTCAGTTTTGTACTATGTTGGGGTTTTTTTAACGGTCTCAGTTACGTTAGCTATTTATGGAATTTTCGATCATCAAAGACAAGGAATTTCTTATTTTGAGTGGATCGTTCCACATATTTACTTTCCTTTTTTTATTACGATTATTATGATTGTTTTTCAACGCTTTCGTAAAAAAATCGATGTTGGGGTTGAAGAGGATAAGGAAAAACACGATTTTGTTTTACATATGAGTGAAAGAGTCAAACAAGAACTCGCATTTGATTTAGAAGATTTTCGTGTTTTGCAGCAAAGTGATGCATTCCAAAAAGCATTATACGATGCGTATAATATTACCATTTATGGTGAATCAGAAATGGTAAATTTTAGCACGATTGAAACACGCTTTAAAGAAGGTTCTAAAGAACACTTAGCAATACAGATAATCCGTGAAGAAGTTCAACGTTTACAACAAGACAAGCGATAATCGGAGGTTATACTATGGCTTATCAAGCTTTATACCGCACATACAGGCCCCGTGATTTTGAAGAGGTTGCGGGTCAAGAACACATTACTAAGACATTTAAGAATGCTCTAATCCATAACAAGTTAACGCATGCGTACTTATTTAGTGGACCTCGTGGCACAGGAAAGACAAGTGTGGCAAAAATCATCGCTAAAGCGGTAAATTGTATGCACGCACCTGTTGCTAATCCATGCAATCAATGCGATCACTGTATCGGGATTGATAAAAATATGATTAATGACGTGATTGAGATTGATGCAGCAAGCAATAACGGTGTCGATGAAATCCGTGAAATCCGTGATAAAGTTAAGTATTTACCTGGAACAGGCAAATATAAAGTGTATATTATCGATGAGGTGCATATGCTTTCCACAGGGGCCTTTAATGCGTTGTTGAAAACATTAGAAGAACCGCCAAAGCACGTTATATTTATCCTCGCCACTACCGAACCACATAAAATCCCTGCAACGATACATTCGCGTTGCCAACGCTTTGATTTCCGTGGGATCGGCATGGAGGAAATGTTAGAACGCCTTAACGAAATTGTTGAAAAAGAAGACTTAGAGATTGATAAAGAAGCGTTACATTTAATCGCTGAAACCGCTGAAGGCGGGATGCGCGATGCGATTAGTTTACTTGATCAAGTGGTATCGTATAGCGAAGAAAAGATAACTGTTGAAGACGTTCATGCCATTAAAGGTTCCATCTCTGATAACGCGATTATTGAAGTCGCTGAAGCGCTGGAAGACAACGATATTGTTAAAGCAGTTTCACTTTTAGATCAGTTGATTTCTCAAGGGAAAGAAGCCCATAAACTTGTCGATGACTTTATTCGTTTTTACAGGGATATACTGATGGTGAAAAACACCCGAGTTAATGCTTCAGATCGATTGCTTTACAGCAACGATAGGTTCAATGAGTTGGCCTCAAAATTAAGCAATGCAAGAGTTTTTTATTATATCGATATTCTTCATGATACCCAACTCAAAATCCGCTACTCAGGCAACGCAAAACTCTATTTGGAGTTAGCTTTTGTGAAAATGGTCGATGAAATGCAAAAACAGCAAACCTTAAGTATTGAGAAAATCCGTAAGTTAGAAGATGATTTCGCCTTATTTAAGACCAAAATCGAAGAAACACTGGAAATGATTCAAGAAACAGCGTATCACAGCAAAGACGAAGAAGACGATTTTGACAAAAGGGATTTCTTTGATTTAGACGAGGAGTCTAGCGATGAGGATCTACCCAAAGAAACGCCAGAGAAAATAGAAAAAGAAACCCCCGTTTCTGAAGAAAAAACGGTTAAAACTAGCGATCAAAAAAGCGATAATGATCAAGAATACTATCAACGTTTCGCAAACAAAACCTATAAAACCTTTGATATTGAGTACGTTGAGGATGTTTTAAATACAGCGAGTCGAGAAGTTAAAATCGACATGGTTAAAAAGTGGTATGACATCGAACGTAAAACCGAAGGAAAAGATCTCGAATATGCTAAGATGATCACAAAAGGCAATCTCGTTGCAACGAATGGCTCGATGATTATTGTATCCTATGATAGTTATCCAATGTGTAACCATGTTATGAAACCGAGTTTAAAAGCACGTTTAATTGAACTTTTGGAAGATTATTATGGCCGTAAAATGATGTTTATGGCACTGCCAGAAGACCTTTGGGAAGTAATATCTAAAGAGTTCATCGGTAAGTACAGAAATAGGCAGGATGACAACGAGTTTATTCGTTTAACGCCGATAGATCATCCACGACTCGTTGAAAAAGAAGACGAAAAAGAAGACTATCAAGATGTCGAGTCAGAAAGCGTTAAAGAAGCAAAGGATTTGTTTGGTGATATTGTAAAAGTCAAAAAACAAGGAGATAGATGATGAACCCAAATATGATAAAAAAGTTACAGCAAATGCAAAAAGAAATGGTTAAAGCACAAAAAGAACTAGAAGCTTCGGTATTTTATGGTACAGCAGGGGGACAGGCTGTCCAAGTGGAGTTCAATGGTGCCAAAGAAATGATAAAATTATCGATCGACAAAGAAACCTTTGATTTACCTGAAGATTTAGAGATGCTCCAAGATACCATTGTTGCTGCAATCAATGATTGCATGCGTAAAATCGACGAAGAAACACAAGAGACAATGGGTAAGTTCTCACAAGGACTCGGCGGCATGCCGGGGATGTTTTAATGTGAAATACCCTGAAGCTTTGCAACTTTTGATCGAGAGTTTTATGCGTTATCCAGGCATCGGTAAAAAAACCGCTGAACGGTATGCTTTTCATACATTGAATCGTTTAAATGACGAGGATATTGAAAACTTTATTACATCGCTTAAACGGCTAAAAGAGGAAATCAAACCGTGTCAAGAGTGTGGCCACATGACAGACCAGGATTTTTGTGAAATCTGTCAGGATAACCACCGAGATCGTCGGAAAATCTTAGTGGTAGAAGAGAGTAAAGATGTCATTGTTATTGAGAAAACAAACAACTACGATGGGGTTTATCATGT
>SKFS01000067.1 GCA_007117885.1 Candidatus Izemoplasma sp. | reverse complement strand
GAACCGCCTTTAACGGATCGCACTGGAGTGTCTCACCCGTCACCTGATAATGGCTGACGGCGTAGCCCACACCAAAGGGCGCTTGATAACTTAAAAAAGTTGTCTCTAACTGCTTTTTATCGAGGAACCCCGCCATCATAATTAGTGAGCGTAAGCCACACTCTGAAGCCGCTTCAGTTAGTGCGGGTTCAAGCGTTAAAAGATCACTAAAACGGCCCGCTTTTAAGGCTTCAACGACGGCCTTATCAAACCTTGGACCGGCTTCATTAAAACCGTAAGGACCGGACGCTTTTAAACAATGTGATAGATCGCCACTCGCCAACCAAAGCACACGCTTTTCAGACGATGCCAAGGCGTTTTGAATAATCGTGCCAAAACGGTAGTGCATCGCGACACTTAAATTCGATAAGGACACTTGAATCAGTTGATAGTCTTGATAATGCGCATTAAGAAAATAAAGGGGAACACTCACACCGTGATCAATCGGCGCTTTACAATGGGCCATGCCCGCAGGAAAATCCGCGGCAATAAAGGCCTTTTCTAATCTCTCGATTCCATCGTGATCATAATCGATGAGTACCTTCCCTTGAGGATAACCAAACGCACTAAAATCCGCCGTTTTCTTTCCTTGACCTTGGATGTTGATGTAATCCTGATACCCGACACTGTGCGGTGAAGAAAGAATAATGGTATCGGGCTTCATCCTTGCGATAAAGCGACTCGCTTGATGCATCGCGGCAATCGTTTCTTTTACTTTGACTGTTTCACCTTGACCGATTGCGTCAATGACGATCGGTGGATGGGGCATGACAACACTTCCTATAATGGGCATAGTCTCCTCCTAAACATTACCTAAATAGACAAACTGAATGCCTGCCTTTAAGGCGAGTGATTTTAGACGCTGTAACCGTTCGATCGGGGTCGGTGCGAGATGGTTCATCGACCCAGCTGGATAAAACCGTGATATATGCCAAGGGACAGCTTTACCTAAATGGTTGAGATAGAGTTCAATAAAACCATGAAAATCTTCGTCTGAATCGTTGACTCCCGGTATGATTAAGCTGGTCACTTCTAGATGCACAGACGATTGATGAAACGCCCGTAAGTTGTCGATGACGGCGTCTAAAACACCATCACAGTACGTGGTGTAAACCTCAGCACGCGGGGACTTTAAATCGATATTGATGGCGTCTAAATAAGGCAAAATCTTATGGCGAACACAAGCGCTCATCATGCCATTTGAAACCCAAACGTTCTTAAGATTATGCGCTTTAGCACGCTTCATCGTTTCCAGCGCAACCTCAAAGAAAATAGTTGGCTCTGTATACGTGTAGCTAATCGAAGAAGCGCGGTGTTTGAGCGCACTTAGCACATGCTCTTCAGGGGTGATTTCCTTACCGATTAAAGAACGTCCCCTAACTTGACTTATGGCAGCATTTTGACACCATTGGCAACGCATATTGCAGCCGATGGTGGCGAATGAGTACGTCCTTGAGTTTGGCATAAAGTGGTACAATGGCTTCTTTTCAATTGGATCGATGGCAACACTCACGACGTGATATCCCGGGTAAAAAATTAACCTTCCATCACGGTTTTGACGGACGTGACAACGTCCGCTTTTTCCTAACGGTATCGTGCAGTGATGTGCACAGGCATCACAACGCACTGCCATCGCTTCAAGGCGTTGATAACATTGGGCCTCCACGCCATCACCTCCTTACCCTTATTCTACCATGAAAAAAACGCTCGCAAGAGCGTTATTTCATAATCACTTTATTAAACTTACCGCTTAAGTGACGAATCGGTGTCATTGTCATGAAGGCATCGGGGTCAATCGCTAAGACAATCTTTTGAATATCGTACACCTCATGCGTTTGTGTCACCATCCATAAAACATTACGGCTGGCTCCAGTATAAGCACCCACGCCATCAATAATCGTGATCCCCCGAATAAAATTCGCAATTAAGGCGTCCTTAACTTGATGCCCATAGGGTGTGACAATATCAAGTCGTACACGTTTATACGCCGTGTGTAAGCGATCGATTAATAAATTCGCCACCGCAAGCGCCAACAACGTATATAAAGCCACCTGAGGTTCAAAAACCAAGAGGGCAATCGTTAAGATAATCGCATTCGTAAACAGGGAAACGTGACCAACACTCAGTTTAAACTTAAGTGCGATGTACTGACTTAAAATATCCATCCCACCAAGACTTGAACCACTTTTTAAAGCAATCGCCGCCCCTAAACCAATCGCAATTCCACCAAAAATACTTGAGGCTAAAATATCATTACCAAAAATCATCTCACGCTGATCGAAAATCCCCAGCAAAAGCGATTGTAAAACTATCGAATAAACTGAGTAGTAAACAAAGGTTTTTGAGATACCTTTAATCCCGATGATTATGACAGGAATGTTGAAAAGAAGGACTAAAATCCCTAAGTTTATCGAAATGCCCAGTTGATTAAAGCCGTATTGTGTCAGCGTCGCAAACCCGGTAATCCCACCTGGCACAAGCGCTGCAGGGACAATAAAAAAACTAATCCCTACTACAAAAATAGCGGTGCCTAATGTGACAAACATTAAGCGTTTTAACTCAAAGCGTAGGTTCATCGTTACACCCTCCTTTATCGCCGTATCAAATGTACGCTTTTTTTGTGGTTTTGTCAATCGTTTTAATCATTAAACGTACTTTTTTAGCGGCGATTTTAAATTAACTCTTTTTTGCTTTATTCAAGAGTGCTATAATAAACCTATACTGAGTGCTTACTCAACAAAAATCAGCCCGAAAACACTGAGTGTTTTCGGGTATTTTAAAAAGGGGGAACATATGAAACGATTATATTTAGGCGTGTTACTTTTACTGGTTATACCGTTACTATCTGCTTGTCGCAGTGTCAATCCGTTTACTGATCCGGGCATGTATTTGTACAGTGATAATTTACTCGCTGTCATGTTTGAAGGCAAATGGGGTTATATCGATGACCGTGGTCGCGTTCAAATTGATTTCGAATACGAGGCTGCAGGCGCCTTTTATGAAGGTGTTGCATTGATTTATAAGGATGAAAAGTATGCTTTAATTGACACAAAAGGTAACCTAGTGAGTGAATGGTATGGAACACTAGAGAGAGATTATGAAACAGGGCTAACCTGGTATGTCAAAGATGGCAAACTCGGCTTACTTGATATGAAAGGAAGACCGTTGACGGATCCCATTTATGAGGATCTGTGGATCGGCAGTTTTGGCACTTATGTTGAAACCCGCTTTTCCGATGGCTTAGCCCGCGTATCTCAAGATGGTAAGTACGGGTTTATTGACACACGCGGACGGGTTCAAATCGACATCGAGTTTGATTCAGTTCGTCATTTTAGTGAAGGTTTTGCGGTCTATTATGACAACGATGCCAAACTGTATGGCTATATCAATCAGCGCGGACGGGTCGCTATTGACCCTGAGTTTCGTTCTGCGGGCGATTTTAATATTCACGGTCAAGCCGTGGTCACCCTTGATATCGATGGCCCACATAATCGTGCCGTCATTAGTGATCGCGGACGCATTGTCTTTGATGAATGTGAATCAATATCCTATAACGAAGAGGGATACCGTATTAAAAAGGACGGCGAGTTCTTCTTAGTTAATGCACGAGGGCGAACCCATCACCGCAATGGCTATGAGACGATGAGCTATTATAATGATCATAGTTTCCGTAGTGGCGATATCTTAATCGATTTAGAAGGTAATGTTGTTCATGAAGATATATCAAGTGTAGATACGGTTATTTATGACGATGGCACTTTCTACTTCATCATCTATGGTGAAAATGGTGAAGCGACCG
>SKFS01000022.1 GCA_007117885.1 Candidatus Izemoplasma sp. | reverse complement strand
TGTCACCTTGAAAAACACAATTTCACGCGTAAACACAACACTCATTGATTGATAACTGAATATTTCTATCTTATCGTAAGATGGAATAAATTAAAAGGTCAAGATATGTTTTTGATAGAAGAGCCTACATCTAGCAGACTCTATTCATCGATAGTTTCTTTAAATACTACTAACAAATCTACCTATATGAAATTATCTCTTCTAAGCAACAAATACAACTAGTTCAAGTATTCTTTTTTGGATTTGTAATTTACTTAATCTTTAAAATACATTAAAATTGTTCATATAATGAAAAGTAGGGGATAGTTTTGAACAATGATTCTTTAACACTTTTAACACAGCTTTATGAGAATCCCTATGAAACTCAACGGACTCTTGCTAAACAGTTAACTTGGTCCTTAGGCAAGGTAAACAGCACTTTAAAGCAGTTAAAACAAGAAGATTATCTAGATCTTTCTTTTTCATTGACCACGAAAGCTTATGCAAGACTTGAATCACATCGACCTAAGCAAGCCATCATCCTAGCTGCAGGACTGGGATTACGAACACTTCCATTAGATGATGTTCTTCCTAAAGGACTGATTGAACTCAGGCAAGAGCGATTGATTGAAAGGTTGATTCAGCAACTACTAGAACGCGATGTAAGAAGAATAATCGTAGTGGTGGGCCATCTAAAAGAAAAGTACGAATATCTAATTGATTTATTTAACGTTGAACTAGTGACTAACAATCACTACTCACAACGAAACAATTGGTACAGTTTAAAATTAGCTTTATCACAAACTGGTACGTATGTTTTACCTTGTGATGTTTGGTTTAAGAATAACCCTTTCAAGCACTATGAAACCTACAGTTGGTATGGCGTATCAAGTGAGTTAAGCCCTCACAGTTACATCAGAGTATCTTATAAGGGTGGGATTGAACTGGATGAAAGCTCTGAGGCTTGTCCTAAAATGAGTGGTGTCGCTTATTTTAATCAAGAGGATGCGGCGCAGTTAATCCTAAACCTCAACATCCTCGAAAAGAAAAAAACTTACTGGCAAAACTATTGGGAGAGTGCGTTGTTTGACCCAATCCCATTACAGATAAAAGCCCGCATGTTTGAGGCTGACGCTTTCTTCGAAGTCAACACTTACCTCGATTTAAAAACATACGATGCCTCATCTTCAGATTTAGCTAGTCCGCTCATACAAACGATCTGTTCTGTCTTCAATGTCTCAGAAGACCAAATCCAGGGAATACGAGTTCTTAAGAAGGGAATGACAAATCGCTCTGTCACATTTTGTGTCCATGGAAAAACTTATGTCATTCGAGCCCCCGGTCGAAAAACACCTCAATACATTGTACGTGCTCGTGAAGCTAAAGTTTTAAAGATTATAAAACCCTACGACATCAGTGAAGAAATCGTCTACTATTGCACACACACAGGCGTGAAGATATCACGGTTTTATAGTAATGCTCGAGTGTGTGACATCAATAACCCAAACGATGTAAAAAAAACGATGGTACTGCTTAAGTCTTTTCACAAGTTGGACCTACACGTTAACCACACCTTTGATTTCAAAGACATGCTAAACTTGTTTGAACGCATGAGAACACAAAAAAAGAGTCTTTTTGAGGACTATGAGAAGACTAAAACAAACGTTTTATCTTTAATAGATCTTGTTAAGTCATTGCCCAAGGAAACGACCTTAACACATATTGATGCGAATCCAGATAACTTCCTTTTCATAGAGGATGAAGTCAAACTAATCGATTGGGAGTATGCTGCAATGCAAGATCCACATTTAGATATTGCTATGTTCGCTGTATATGCAGACTTTGATCAAAAGCAAACAGATCAATTGATGAAAGATTATTTTGAAGAACCTGTCTCGCAACTTATTCAACACAAAATCTATGCTTACATGGCAATCTCGGGTTTCATTTGGTCAAACTGGGCTGAATACATGATCAGTGAAGGATTTCACTTTGGGGATTATGTGTTTAAGCAGTATCGATATGCAAAAACCTTTTTTAAATTAAGTTATGTCACTTTAAAATCTATGGCCGAGGCATCAAACTATGACAAAAATTGAAAATGCTATCATTTTAGCTGCAGGATTGGGATCGCGACTTAAGCCTTTAACCACTACACTCCCAAAAGCACTCTTACCATTAGCTGGAAAAGCACTCATCGATTGGCAAATCGAGGTTTTAATTGAACTTGGTATAAAGGACATTACGATCGTTGTCGGTCACTTGAAAGAGTGTTTTTATGACCACTTTAAGGACAAACCAAACATTCACATTCTTGAAAACCCTTATCCTTTGACAATGAATAACATCACCTCACTTTACATCGCAAGAAACGCCTTAAGAAACACGCTCGTCATGGATAGCGATCTCCTTATTCTTGATCCTGTCGTCCTACGAACGCACATTAAAAATTCATGTTACACGATTGCAAAAACTGAGAATGCTCTTAGTGAATGGTATGTTACTGTCAAAGAAAGCCGAATCACACAGTGTTTTCCGGATGGTCTAAGCAAAGGTTATCGTCTATATGGCCTTTCATTTTGGTTAGAAAAAGACAGTGAACTTCTTAAGAAATACTTGGCTACATACATCGACACACAAGTCAATCTTTTTTGGGATACTATCCCATTGACACTCCACTTAAATGACTTCCATCTTGGGATTAACCTCATCGATGAAACTCAATTGTTTGAGGTGGACACTTTAGACGATTACGAGCTAGCAAAAACACTGATCATTCAAAGGAGACTCTGATGAAAAGAATAGATTACTTCATGGTTGTCATTCCAGTCATTATCATCCTAATGATGTTTATGTTATTTACGTTCGTCCCTGATGGTTCAAGAATCGTTCTCGACTCGATTCGTAATTTTTTGGGAAACCAACTCAGTATTTATTACTTACTCATGGGACTTGGAATGTTTATTTTCTCTCTATTTTTAGCTTTTTCAAACATAGGTAAAGTTCGATTAGGTCAACGCCAAACTCCGCGTTATAGGACATTCACGTGGGGCGCAATGATTTTTACTGGTACAATGGCCGCAGATATTTTGTACTTCTCCTTGGTAGAATGGGCTTACTACTTTAACGAGCCTCGAGTTCAACTCCAAGGGGTACAAGAATGGGGTCTAACGTATTCGCTGTTCCATTGGGGACCGATTCCTTGGTCTTTTTACATTGTCTTAGCTGTTGCCTTCGGCTTTATGCTACATGTTCGGAATCGGACGCGTCAGAAGTTTTCGGAAGCATGTCGTCCCATTTTAGGTCATCGTGTGGACGGCTGGATGGGAACCGTGATTGACTTAACTGCGATTGTCGCCTTATTGGCTGGAACAGCTACCACATTCTCGGTTGCCACACCACTAATGACCTCATCTTTAGCTTTTGTGTTTGGATTTTCAGAAACGATTGGATTAACCATTCTTATCTTAGCACTCATTGCCGTAGTGTACATCCTGACGGTTTTGTTTGGATATAAAGGTATTTCTTTTATGTCTAAAATCTGTGTATACTTATTTTCGGTTCTTCTTTTCTTCATTTTAACGTTTGGACAGAGCACTGTCTTTATTTTAGAAACAGGCGTTGAATCGATTGGATTATTGGCTCAAAACATCATTGCCTTATCTACCACAACCGATCCCCTCAGGCTAGACCAGTTCCCTCAAAACTGGACACTTTTTTACTGGGCTTACTGGATGTCATGGTGTGTCGCTACACCCTTCTTTATCGGTGTGATCAGCGAAGGACGAACCATCAAAAACACGATTTTTGGCACTTACGGATGGGGATTATTAGGCACATTTACAAGCTTTATTGTGTTGGGTGGGTATGGTATGGCA
>SKFS01000040.1 GCA_007117885.1 Candidatus Izemoplasma sp. | reverse complement strand
GGATTCTAACAAACATCTTACAACAGAAACCTTACATGTTTGTGAATGAATAGTGAATTGTTCATAAAAAAAGTACCCATAAAGGATACTAAGTTTGTAGTTTTCCTAGACGATATCCAACTCCCCATACTGTTTCAATAACACTAGGGTTTTTAGGATCGTCTTCGATTTTTTCACGTAATCGACGAATATGAACGTTAATAATATTGTCATTGCCATACAGTTCCTCTCGCCAAATATTCCGATAGATTTGGGATTTGCTCAAAACATTGTTCGGATTTTCAAAGAACAGTTTTAACAAATCATATTCCTTAACCGTTAGGCTAATGCTCTGGTCTCCTTTAAGAACTTCATGCACGTTAAGGTTTATTCTAATACCATGAAACTCTAAGTAAGATTCAGAGGGCTGATCATTTCGCTTAGTCCGTCTTAAAATTGCCTTAATACGTGCAATGAGTTCAACAATATAGACGGGCTTAGTAATGTAATCATCAGCACCAATTTCTAGACTAATGGCTTTTGATATGTCTGAACTTTTTTCTGAAATGACCAGTATAGGAATGTCATTTTCCTGTCGAATAAACTTAATAAACTCTTCCCCACTCATACCAGGTAAGATTAGATCTAATAAAATGATATCATAATCGTTAGAACGAATATGATACAAAGCATCCTCAGCACTGCGTACGACATCGACCTCAAGGTTTTGTCGCAAAAGGGCTAGCGATAAAGTTTCTGACACAAGTTTATTGTCTTCAATTAACAAACAACGAATTTTAACCATGATTATTCTCCTTATAATAGACGCTGATTTCATCGATAAAACGAAGTGTTTCTTTTTCAATTAAGCGATAAAGTGTGAACTGATAATCGTTCGTTTCAATGGTGTCAAGCGAGCTAAGGATCTCAGCAAGTAAAGAAATCAGTCGCTCTGCACCTAAATAACTAAGCATTCCTTTGTAATCGTGGATGGCACGGTGAATGTCTTTAGCATTACAAGAACGAAGAGTTTCATTAAGACGACCTAAATGACTTTCACTCGTTTCAATAAAACGTCCCATCATTCTCAAACCAATATCACTAAATCCTTTAAATGTCGACTCAAAACGTTCTTGACTAAAAACACTTAAGTCATCAGCAATCGCAAGACTTAATTCGTTTTCAGGATGGACAAGACGGTTCATAGCATCAAGAAGTAGTTGGATATCAATCGGTTTCGTCAAAACGTCATTAATCCCCTTACTCAAGTAACCTTGAATATCTTCTTTTAAAGCGTGGGCTGTTACCGCAATTAAGGGAATATTTTGATAGGATGTTTGATTTTGCCGAACCATTTCAGCAAACTCATCCCCTTGCATCATTGGCAGTTGAATATCAAGCAAGATGATATCAAAACTTTGAGATTTTAGTTTATATAGTGCCTCTTCAGCGCTTTTTACAGGACTTACAGCCCATCCCTTACGAGTTAAAATATCGTTTAGTGTCTCTCGATTCACCGGATTGTCTTCAATCAATAAAACAGAAGCGGATTCACGTTCATCCACTAAAAAACTCTTTTCAACCAATCCATCGTTCCATTCTCGCCATTTTCTAAAGAAAACTGTTCTTAAAAAAGGCGCTTTAGATAGATAATTCCCCCCCAAGTCATTAAAACGATGGAAGGATATCGTGGAGAATGCATCATAGATTATAGCCATTTGTGATAAAGGTTTTTTACTAATATAAGTGTGGTACTTAATCAAGTTATCTGAAAGATCAAAATCAATAATCCAAAATATAACACGATAACTTTGATGATTTTTCGGAAGCATCTTTGAAAGAGTTAGGTTTACTGCAAGCGAGTTTAGCCCGTGAATGAGTTCATCAGGCACGGTGTGGCCTAAACTCACAATTAGTACGTTCTCATTAGCAATGCTTTCGTAAGTTGTACTCTTTTCCCCCCAAGGTAAAGCTAAAGAAAAGGAAAAAGAACTACCGTTTTCCAAGTCGGATTCAACAACCAGTTCACTGTCCATGTTTTTCAGCATTAAGTGAACAATCGATAATCCTAACCCAGTGCCTTTCTCATTTAATAACTTTTCCTTAGAACGGTAGAACTTTTCTGTGATACGATCAATTTCATCACTTTTAATCCCAATGCCTGTGTCACGCACTGTAAACTGCAGCTGTCCATGGTGCTCTGTGTTTTGAGTAAGTGTAACGGAGACTTCAATTTTCCCTTCTGTGGTAAATTTTACCGCATTGTTTATCAGATTAATTAGTAGATGATTTAGCTTCGATGCGTCAAAGCGTACTTTGCGTTCGATGCGATAGTCAAAAGTGTAAACAAATTGCAAATTTTTCTTCAAGACACTCGGCATTTGAGAGCGAATAATATCATAAACCAGCTCTTCGAGATTAAACTCTGAGACATCTAACTCAAACTGCCCAGACTCAATTTTCGTAATATCAATGACATTTGAAATCAGTGTATTCAGCGTCTGAATTGAAGATTCTGCAATATCCAAGTAGCCTTTTTGTTCAAGACTTGGTTGACTTTGATTCAACAAATAAACGGCGTTAAAAACCCCATTTAACGGCGTTCGAATATCGTGACTTATGTTCGCTAAGAAATCACTTTTTTCACGATTTGCCCGCTCTGCAATGTCTTTCGCCGAAATCAATGCTTGATCGGTCTTCATACTCACGAGTAAATTAGTAATAATTTCTGCGAGAATTGACATTAAATTTCGTTCCCGTTGATCCCATATACGGGTGTCTTTAACATCATCAAAACCAACAAAGCCTAGACACTGCTGATGGTCCATTAATGGAATGGCAATAACAGACTTAATCCCTTGCATCTGCAAGGTTTGATAAACAGGGTCATCGGCACTTAATTGTTCGATGTCAGGAATAAAAACCGATTCTCCTATTTTATGTTTTTCAACCCAACCAGTAATATAATCATCAAGCTCAAGCAGTTTTAGTTTATCAATTTCTGGAGAAACACCAGGCTTGCACCATTCATAACGGTATTCGATAAGACCCTCATCAAAGTGGTAGAGAAACACAAAAGAACGATCGGCATCGATAAACTCACCCGATAATGAGAGGATTTCATTAATCGAATCTTCTTTCTTACTGGCCGGAACATTAATATACTTCGTTGCTAATCGGACTAAGATATTTTGAAAAGCAAAGTTTGACTCCAAGTTTTCTTTTGTTTTTTCGAGTTCAGAAATATCTCTAGCGATCGAGACAATCCCTTGAAGCTTTTTTTCGTTATCAAAGACTGGACTACGGATTGAGTCTGCTCGTAAATAACCAAAAGAAGTGTAAACAGGAATCGTTTGCCGGTTTGATTTCTTTTCTTTTAAAACCTCTAAATCAAGTTTACGAACAACACTGGCTTCATCAGGAGGATAAAGCTCAGCAATGGTTTTACCAATGATATTAGAACGATAGTGCTTTTTGGCTGCGGTGTTCGCGAAGACATAACGTTCCTCTAAATCCTTATAAGCAATCAAATCAGGAATTGCATCAATAATGCTTTGAAACAGATTTTGTCGGTTCTTAAGAGTGTTTTCTAGTGTTTGTTTTTCGCTTAAGGTACGGAAGACGTTATCGAGTAAAAAAATCAAGTACTCTATCACTTTCTGCTCCTCATCTAATAGACGTTCCTTAGCAACGAAAACGCATAACCCAAAGTCATCAAGAGAGAAGTAATAGACATGATAGTTGTTATATTTGACATAATCAACTTTTTCTTTTAAAAATGGGGCTTGGAATAAGTTGCTGTTATAAGGTAAAAAATCTGCATCGCTTGGCACAAATAGATGGTTTGCTACACGTCCGTTTATTATTTGTAATATGTGTGCAGAGTGAAGTGGTAGATCATTCATAAAAAGCGCTAAGACTTTGTAAGCTAACGTTTCTAAATTCTCACTAAAATCTAGTTTCGCAATTGAGCGAGTAATACTAACAAGTGTCTTTGTCGTCATAACTAATCTCCCTTTGGCTTTTGACGGAAAACGATGGCCATATACGTGTTTATATATGGCCATCGTTAGGGGATAGGGTATTCTACGAAAAAAAGTAGGGTGTGTTTATAACAATATCATATACAATACATATAACCATATAATGAAGAAATTATTAAGAATTTATTAAAACGAAGCATTTCTGATAACTTTAGTATACCACGATTTAAGGAAACACTGAAAGTCTATATAGGTGAGTATCGAACGGCAATGGTCAAATGTCTAAAACCTCCTTTTTATATATGGATTTAGACGATGGTAATTAGAGATAGACTCAGAAAATGGCATTCAGACTTTGATGCGTTTCATGTCGTTATTTTTAACGTTGTTAGGCGAAGTTGATTATTTTAGGCAGACCCTAAATAGGGTTTAATAGATTGTCAGCTGGCAATCATCGATGGGTTATAAACGATAACCATTGATTTCTAAGCGTTTCGCATTTATCTTTTTTACGTAGTTGAACAGGTTAGATTGTGTTAGATAACCTTTACTTTATTAACTATATTCGCTATAATCTAAGTAGATACATAGAAAAAATAGGAGGAATTTCATGAAAAAGGTTTTGTTTTTTAGTATGTTGTTCTTATCTTTGTTTATCGTGGCTGCATGTGGGGGTCGCACCTATGAACTAGCGATGGTCACCGACGTTGGCGATATCGATGATGAATCATTCAACCAAGGTACTTGGGAAGGTATCGTAGAATACGCAGAAGCAAACAATATTTCTCATCGTTATTATCAGCCACAAGGTGAATCAAAAGAAGATTACCTTGATGCGATTGATTTAGCTGTCACACGTGGTGCAAAGGTGGTTGTTACACCAGGCTTCATGTTTGAAGAAGCTATCTATGAAGCACAATCACGCTATCCAGACGTTAAGTTTATCTTACTTGATGGCGCGCCTCACGCGGGAGACTGGGTTCCTAGTATTGCTAGTAATACCGCGTCGATTTTCTATGCTGAGCATGAGTCAGGCTTCTTAGCGGGCTATGCTGCAGTCATGGAAGGAATGACAAGTTTAGGCTTCTTTGGTGGTGTACCTGTTCCACCGGTTGTACGCTTTGGAGTCGGTTTTATTGCTGGCGCATACTATGCGGCCAATGAACTTGGCGTTGAGCTTGACTTTGGTCCTGGGAACTATGAGTACCGTTATAGCTTTGCACCCGATGATACCCATCGTGTCCGTGCAGCTGCATGGTATGCACGTGGTGTTGAAGTCATCTTCTCAGCAGCAGGCGGTGTTGGTTCGAACGTAATGGCTGCTGCTCAAGCTGCAGATGCATGGATGATTGGTGTTGACGTTGACCAAGGTGGACTTAATGACCATGTTTTAACAAGTGCTATGAAAGCTTTAGGTACTTCAGTTCAGCAAGTTCTTGATCAATATTATGCTGGCAACTTCCCTGGCGGCGTTTCACAAACACTAACAGCTGCAGAAGATGGTGTAGCATTACCAATGGAAAGCTCACGTTTCACAAACTTTACTCAAGCGGATTATGATGCTATCCACGGTTTATTAGCGGACAAAACGATTAATGTTCCAGCTGGCTATGACGATTTAGTTGCTTTCTTTACTGAACATGGATTAGGTGATTTACCATTTGAAGCAACTGATGTCTTACCTGCAGACTAATTAATTAGGCCATTTGAACGCGAAAAAGGAAAGTTTATGCTTTCCTTTTTTACCATATAAATTGAAGAAATGAGGGAGCCTATGGACTATGTCATTGAAATGATTGATATTACAAAAGAGTTTCCTGGAATTAAAGCGAATGATTGCGTTAATTTCAAACTCAAAAAACAAGAGATTCATGCCTTATTAGGTGAGAATGGTGCTGGTAAATCGACGCTAATGAGTGTTTTATTCGGCTTATATCAAGCCGATGAAGGACACATAAGGGTCAATGGGAACGATGTTCATATCCGTAACCCTAATGATGCCAATGATTTAAACATTGGGATGGTTCATCAGCATTTTAAACTCGTCCATAATTTCACGGTCACTGAAAACATTATTTTAGGTTCGGAAGACACAAAGTATGGATTATTAACCTATAAAGAGGCACGAGAAAAAATTAAAGAACTCAGTGAGCGGTACAAGCTTAGAGTTAACCCTGATGCGAAAATTGAAGACATATCCGTCGGTCAACAACAACGTGTAGAGATTCTTAAGATGCTTTACCGTCAGGCAGAAATCCTTATTTTTGATGAACCGACAGCCTCCTTAACACCTCAAGAAATCGAAGAACTCATGAAGATTCTTAAGGGCCTTACAAAAGAGGGCAAGTCGATTGTCTTAATTACACATAAGCTCAATGAGATTCGTGAAGTTGCCGATCGATGCACAATTTTACGCAAAGGAAAATCAATAAGTACGGTTGAAGTTAAAGGGACAACTAACGAAGAACTTGCGGAAATGATGGTGGGTAGAAAGGTTGTTTTTGAACTTGAAAAAACCAAAGCAAAACCTAAAGAGACGGTTTTACAAGTAAGTAACCTTACCATCAAAGAAAAAGAGGGCAATAAAGAAGTTGTGCGAAATGTGAACTTTAAAGCAAGAAGAGGCGAGATACTATGCATCGCCGGAATTGAAGGAAATGGCCAAACTGAACTGATCTATGGGTTAGTTGGCATGTTGCCGATAAAAGAAGGTTCAATACTATTAAATGATAAAGAACTTTCAACACTTTCGATTCGAAAACGCAGTCTTTCAGGAGTTTCACATATCCCAGAAGATCGTCAGCGACATGGATTGGTCTTGGACTTTACTTTAGAGAATAATCTGATTTTACAAAACTACTTTACCTCTAAATATCATCACCGAGGCTTTCTGAAATTTGATACTATTCGTGATAATGCCGAAAAAATGATTGATAGATTTGATATTCGTAGTAGTCGTGGGCCAGTTTCCCTTGCACGAAGTATGAGTGGTGGAAACCAACAAAAACTTATTTTAGGTCGTGAAATTGATCGAAATAATGATTTGTTAATCGCGGTCCAACCGACACGGGGGCTCGATGTCGGAGCGATTGAGTTTATCCACCAACAACTCATCGACCAACGCGATCAAGGAAAAGCCGTCCTTCTAGTATCATTAGAGTTAGACGAAGTGATGAACTTAAGCGATCGAATTCTTGTTATGTATGAAGGTGAGCTTGTTGGCGAACTCGATCCAAGCAAGATTGATGAAAAAGAACTCGGTCTTTACATGGCTGGATCAAAACGAGGTGAGGTATCATGAAAAATCTCTGGAAGAATACTCTGACACTGATTGCGAAAAGATCAAACTCGATTCAAGTATTATCGAGTTTGCTGGCCATTGTTTTTGGTTTGCTGTTCGGCTTAATTGTTATGTTAATTGTAAATCCAGCGGATGCCTTTCCAGGATTTTTCACTATCCTTACAGGACCATTTCAAGCTGGAATGCGCAGTTTTGGTAATATGTTTTATCGTGCTACGCCGATTATTTTTACCGGTTTAAGTGTCGCGTTTGCCTTCCGAACAGGCCTCTTTAATATCGGCGCGACAGGACAGTTCACTATCGGCGCATTTATCGCTGTCTACATCGGTGTTCACTGGGGCTTTTTAGGGCCATTTCATTGGGCCGTTGCAATTTTCTTTGCTTTAGTAGGCGGTGGACTATGGGGCGCTTTACCAGGGTTGTTAAAAGCGTTTCGAAATGTCCATGAAGTGGTTTCATCGATTATGCTAAACTACGTTGCGATGTACTTAATGATTTTACTCGTAAGAAGAACTGTGTTCTTTGGTGACCACGCACGAAGTTTAGCCATTCAAGATAGTGCAGAACTACCTAAATGGTTTTTAGGAAGTATCTTCCCAGGTTCAAGCATAAACATCGGAATATTTATCGCGATCCTTTTTGTCGCAGTCATACATATTGTACTTAATAAAACGACATTTGGATATGAGCTCCAAAGTGTTGGATTTAACAAAGATGCCGCGAAGTATGCGGGGATGAACGAAAAACGAAACATTGTACTATCAATGTTAATTGCTGGAGCGATTGCCGGTGCAGGGGGCGCAACTTTCTTCTTAGTGGGTGGGCGTTATCTTCATGTAAATGCCGTGCTCATGCCCCAAGGTTTTACCGGGATTGCTGTCGCACTTCTTGGTTTAAGTGCACCAATTGGTGTACTACTTGCAGGCATTTTCTATGGGTTCTTAGAACTCGGCGGCCTGTTTTTACAAGGTTTCGATTTTACAAGTGAGATTATCGATATTATTATTGCTGTAATCATTTACTTTAGTGCTTTGAGCTTATTCTTGCAAAAGTTTGTGGCATCCTACATTAAGAAGGTCACCGAAACAGACATAGAGATTAGTGAAGGGGCTGATATCAAATGATTGAACTCATGAATCAACTGAATTTTGCCTTTCCATATATTATTCGTGCTATGGCACTTTTATCAGTCGTTGCTCTAGGTGCGCTATTCTCTGAACGTAGTGGTGTGGTAAATATTGCACTAGAAGGAATTATGATTATGGGCGCTTTCGCAGGCGCTTGGACGATGATTATTGTTATGAACAATTTTGCGATTCCTAGACAATGGAATGCATTTATTGGTTTATCGGTTGGTGCGGTCACTGGATTAATTTTTTCTTTATTCCATGCATTTGCGGCCATACACATGAAATCGAATCAGATTATAAGTGCCACAGCCCTTAATTTCTTCGCGCCGGCTTTTGCCATCTTTACCGCGCGGGCGGTGACTGGGGATCGTGCCCTCAATGTTCGGCTCGATTACTCGATTCGAAACATTCCTATACTCAGTGACATTCCAATTCTTGGACCCTGGTTTTTTACCAATGCATACCTTTCAACCTTTATCGCAGTGTTCATTTTTATCGTTGCTTACATTGTGCTTTATAAGACGCCATTTGGGTTACGACTTAGAAGCTGTGGTGAAAATCCTCACGCTGCGGATTCGCTTGGTGTAAATATTTATAAGATTCGTTATGCCGGTGTGATGATTTCTGGTGCCTTAGCGGGGCTTGGAGGCGTTATGTTTGTCCTTAGTTTCTCAACCCGTTTTGATGGTGCCGTCGCAGGATTTGGATTTTTATCTCTTGCCGTCTTAATCTCGGGGCAATGGAAACCGATTCGACTCATTTTAATCGCTTTCTTGTTTGCGTTATTCAGGGTTGTTTCAGAGATTCCTGATGAGTTGATTGGTATTCGTAACTTAAACTTACCTCAAGAAATATGGCGGATGTTACCGTTCATTGCGACACTTGTTATCCTTGCGATTACCTCTAAAGGTTCTGCAGCCCCTCGAGCTGTTGGCGAACCTTTCGATGCCGGTAAGCGATAAGAGAAAAATATGCACTAATTTGTTCAATAAAAAAGTCATTTTTTCAGTTAAAATGACTTTTTTTATTGGCTGTTATAATAGTTCGCGGATAAATGCTTTCATAAATGCAGGTAAATCTTTTGGTGTTCGCGAAGTGATTAAGTTGCCATCAACCACAACCTCTTGATCAACATAGTTCGCGCCTGCATTGACTAGGTCAACACGAATCGAAGGAAAACTAGTAATTGTGCGTCCCTTTAAATCACAACTTGAGATTAATAGCCAAGGTCCATGACAAATAGCCGCAATCGGTTTTGAAAGGTCATTCATTGTTTTAACAAAATGAACAATTTCTTTACTGCGTCGCATGTAATCAGGAGAAAAGCCACCAGGAATGACTAAACCGATATAATCGTTTGCATCAACCTCTTTTGCAGCGTATTGGCTCATTGCCAAAGCGCCATTTTTACTTTTATATGTTGCCTTTTTTTCAGCGCCAATTAAATCGACGACATAGCCTTCTTCTTGAAGCCTAAAGTAAGGATAGAACAGTTCATTATCATCGAAAAGATCAGCCACTAATAGTGCGATTTTTTTCATCGTATCCGTCCTTTCTATGGATACTTTAACTATAAACGATTTTTTGATGAATGTAAAACACCCTGCACACCGAAAAACCCAGTCTTTGATATTGACTGTGCTATAATAGTTTTTAAGTTCGATTAAGGAGTGCTGATTATGAAATTTAGCATTGAAGTACTGTCAGCATCACACACAAAAGTTTTGCGGCCATTAATGCAAGCAAGTTTTGGTTTAGCTGGGAATATCATGGCGCTTGATCGGGGTAAAATCACATTACTCTGTAAACAAGATGATAAACTTTTGGGTGCGGTTGTTTTGGGCGAAATTACCTACCATAAAAACAAGAAAATTGGCCTAGTGAAGTATATCTTTACAGCACCTGAAGCACGAGGTTTAGGTGTGGCCTCACGACTTTTAGATGAAGCAATTCATTGGTTTGCAGTGTCAAAATGCACAGAAGTTGTTGCGTGTGTAGAGGGGTATAACACTGCCTCTAGTAATCTTTTTATCGATCGCCAGTTTAAACAGTTTAGTTTTATTGATCAGGTAAGGAAATATCAACATGCTTTGCCTAAAGTCTGGCTTTTAGGCAATCATTTCTTAGATTTAGGGTACTTCTGGTGGTCAAAAACGCTCGGTGATGCCGCGCCTGAACAACCCCGAAAAGAACATCGCAAAGCACTCGCGATCACCGTGATAATACACACGGTTTTAGCCATCGTCTTAGCGCTTAGGTATATGCCCAATGGATCACTAAGTTTGGTTTGGCAAGCGATGGTCACCATCGCCCTTATTTTCGCCATTCGCTTTATCCCGATGAAGCTTTATGCGCATATAAAAAAGTACCCACTCCGCTATCGTCCATGGGAAACAGGGATCGTCTTAGCGAGCCTAATTACCCTTTTATTTTCAGGTGTTTTTATGGCATTTGGCGAGTATTATCCAAAAAAAGCCCGTTGGAAAGAAAGCCAAGAACGGCGATACCTTGCGCGAATCGCTTTAACAGGCGCGGTGGCACTCATCATAAGCAGTGGAGTTTTACTCGTTATCGATGGGCTTTATGGGTCGCCAAACTTCTTTTATGAAGGCTTTCAGTTACTCATTGTCTATCTACCGGTCTTAGCCGTTTTCGATATGGTACTTGCGTTCTTTCCCATCAACTCCTATGCCGGTGGAAGAATTAGGAAAGTGTATCCAAAAACATGGGCCCTTCTAACGATTATCGCAATCAGTGTTCTTATAATAGCATTCATTATCTAGCTTTTAAATCACAAAATAAGCGTTCATAAACGTGGACAAACCTCCTTATGATACACTGAAACTATCATCTTTTATAGCCTAGGACAAATTCTAAGGAGCGATAGTATGAATCATTTAACTGCTTGGCTTAAAGCGAGTCGGTTACCGGCCCAATTCTTTATCTTTCCTAGCTTACTCCTTGGTCAAAGCTTGGCGTATTATTACACAGGCAGTTGGCATTGGTTGAACTTTACACTCATTCATGTCTATGGTCTATGCATGCATCTTTTTATTGTTTATGCAAACGACTATGCCGATTACGATACCGATCGAATGAATACCAGTTTTACCCCTTTTACTGGAGGATCGCGAGTGTTAGTTGAAGGTCGACTAAGAAAACACCATCTTTTGACTGCGAGTCTTATCATGGCCACGCTTGTTCTTATCCTATCAATGGTCTTCAGTGTTAGGCTGAACACATTCGCACCATTGCTACTCGCTGCTTTTGGGTTACTCTTGATGCAAGCTTATAGTTTTAACCCAATCAAACTATCTTATCGAGGCTTTGGTGAGGTTTTACAAATGCTGGGTGTTGGCATCATTTTACCCCTTATAGGTTTCATCGCACAGGCAGGTTCACTCAGTCAGTTTCCTGTTTTAATCGTTTTAATATTGCTTCCAGCACAGTATGCCATGGCACTATCAACCTCACTGCCGGATGAACCTTCAGATCGATTATCAAACAAAAGAACAACGGTTGTGATCCTTGGTATTGTCCCTTCAAGGATTATTTTGGTGTTACTATACATGCTGACGTTGACACTTGTTTTTCTAATTAGCTTAGAGCCCATCAACCCCTTCGTTTTATCAATAATGGCGATCGTGTTTACCTTGTTACTTAGCCTCGCATTCAATAAAAATGTTATGCCGGGTAGCAGAACTATGGTACTTATGGTTGCCTGTTCGATTATATTCAACACGCTAATTGTAAGTGCATTAGTGATAAGTTACTTATCTGCTGTCCTCTCCACTTTGTAGCATTTAATCTTTATTAAATGTTTCAACAACAATGCTTTGTGATTGCTAAAGTGAAGCATAAAACTATTACGAACTATCAAAAAATGAAAAAAACCACTGCAGTACATGATATAATAAATTATCAATTACACCATAGGGGGAGACTTGAAACCATTCATGTTAGGGTGATTTCATGCGATTAAAAGAGGGTTTTACAAATGAATTAGAGGCCCAGTTCTTAGCGAGTGAACAATTCATTCGCCTTAATAGCCTGCGCCGCATCTTTATCGTTTTTATCGTACTTTATAGTGCATTTGGATTTACCGACATTATCTTTTTTCCTGATAGGTGGCTGTTTTTATGGGGACTTCGCTTCTTAATTGTTGTCCCCATGCTTATTTCAACGCTCCTCCTCTCATACCATCGAAACTTTCTCAAGTTTCACCAGCCATATATCACCATAAACTTCACCATGGGCGGCCTTGTAATAGCCATTATGTTAATTATGAGCCCCGACACTATTATTTACTACGGTGGGTTGTTTATGGTTTATTTCTCTGGATATCTATTAATTAAACTACGCTATATTTATGCTTTAATCGGTGGTTGGACGATTTTTCTCTTTCATTTTTTTGGCACACTCATTTATCACGGCGCTTTACCTGAAACCTATCTTTATGGAAGCTTGTTTCTAGTCGGTGCTAACTTAATTGGTATGGTTGGGGCCTATAACATCGAAAAGTCCAATCGTGAACAGTTTTTACGCGACCGTGAAATCAATTTAGTTCAGCAACAACTAAACCAGCAAAACATTAAGATAAAAAACCAGTTTTTACAGCTTGAAGCCTTTATCAAAGAAAACCAAGAACTCAGTGACAAGTTTCAGCACACCGAGAAGTTATCCATGCAGTTAGCGCAAGTAGAAGAGCGTTTTGAAGATCTTGCAGGACAATCTAGGATGCTCTTTTATGAAACAAACTTAGACGGATTATACACCTACGTGTCTCATTCGGTTGAAACGTTTCTTGGATATAAAAAAGAAGAAGTAGAAAACAACATGTACTTTTATGATTTCTTTCCTGAAGAAGAACGCGAAGAGTATAAAAGGATAGGTTTGAAAAAAATCCAAAACGAAGAGCTCGTCGATGACTTTATTAATCCAATTAAATCAAAGTCGGGTGAAATCATCTGGGTGACATCAAACCTTCGTCCGGTCTATGATAAGGAAGGGAAACTCATCGCCTATCGAGGGACCGATTTAGACATTACAGAAGAAAAACTTGCCAAGGATGAACTGCAGTTATTTAAAACGATTACTGAGCAATCTAAATACGGTAGCGCTTTCGCAACTTTAGATGGAACATTAATCTATGCAAATCAAGCTTTTTCCCAAATACATGGCTATAGTAAGGAAGAAATCATTGGATGTAATTTTGAGATGTTTCATTCTATAGAACAGTTAGCACACGTTAAAAAGCTAATCAAAACCATGCTCGAAACAGGGAGCTTTCCTGCTCAAGAAGTTTGGCATATACGTAAGGATGGCAGCGTATTCCCAACGATTATGACCGGCCAACTCATTTATGATGATAAGGGAAATGCTGTGTATTTATCGGCTACAATGGTTGACATTACAAAGGAAAAGCAAACTGAGCTTGATTTAATTAAAACGAAAGAAGCCTTAGAAGATTCGCGCAATCGACTACAGTTAATTATGGACAGTCTGCCCATTGGTTTAGCGGTCAACACGGTTGAACCTGGGGT
>SKFS01000031.1 GCA_007117885.1 Candidatus Izemoplasma sp. | reverse complement strand
TTGGACCGGGTGTTCATGCTTCACACGGCATGGAAAGAACGCATTATGATGCGATTGAAAATACAATTAAGCTTTTGATTCTTTACACTGCATAAAAATAAGAGTCCGAAGACTCTTACTCGGAAAGATCCGTAAGCGGATCTTTTTTCTTTTTGAAAGGGCGCATGGCGAACGCCGCAACACTTCTTGGAAATGCCGTTAAGCCTTCTTTAATTACAATCGGCATAAGTTTAAATGATTCTTTATACGATTGCAAGCGCATTTCTCGCTTGCTCATTAACTTATTGTCGGCGAACAAAAACTTACGCGTCACGATGCCAATTCGACAGGTAAGCAAACTATTTGAAATACCTTGAAACACTGAGTTTGTTGCCGTTCTAAGCATCGGTAAATCGGTCATGGCCTCACCAACTTTAGACGGCATCATTTCACTAAAATCAACATCTTCTAAGCCTTCTGCAATCATCGCGATCACGGCGACATTCAAACTCAATTTTGCGAGGTTAGTGTAACTCGGACGGAACCCACAAATCTGAACGATTTCTTTGATCATCTTAATGTTTGTGAAGATGACCGCAAACATATCGAGATTGCCGTTTTGCGAGATTGCCGTGGTTACCATTACGGTTTTTGAGTTGGCAATAATGGTTTGATCAATTTGTTTGCGGATCGTCCCATTAAAGACTTTCTTAATCGCTTTAGGTAATAAAATATCGTCATTAAAATTCTCTCTTAACATGGTTTTATCGGCCTCAGTAATGTTGTCTAAACGAAGCAGGTTCTTCGCGGCACTCCGGTAAATTCTTGCACTTTTTTTCTCATCATCAAGGGCATCAATGGAAAACGTTGGGGCAAAAAAGATAATCCGTAACGGGTTCAGTATAAGAATGTATGCTAAAATAGCCGCAAGACCATAAAATCCATATTCTAAAAATACGTGAACACTTCTCAATCGTTCACCCACACTGATTAAGTTCGCCACAAAGACAAAGAAAAAGATTAGTAATACGCCGATTAATATCGTAATCCAAAACGCTTTTTTGCTCATCGTATCCTCCTATTTTTTAAAGCGCAAATAGCACGCAATATTGATTTCATCACACTTTGTAAACCCACAAGCTTGATAAAAAGCGTTGGACTTATTATCATGATCCGTGATTAACACAGTTTGTCTCGCTTGATAACGAGATAGCACAGTTTTTAATAACGCTTTCCCAATGCCTTGGCGTTGAAAATCGGGATGGACCAAAATATCTTGGATATAAAGAATATGAATGCCATCGCCAATCGTGCGAACTAAACCAACAAGTCGAGTATCCTGATAGGCCCCTAATGTATAAAGCGAATGTTCAAACATTTTTATAAAGGATTCGTCCGATTTAGTATATACAGTCCAACCCACACTCTCATAAAGCGCCTTAAGCTCAGGATGAGTGTAATCCTTTATTTTATAATATTCCATAGTCTCACCTCGCTATGATTATAGTTTAGCATAAAAGTCAAAAAACTATGCTGTTAAATAAAAACAATGACGCAATGATTTCCCTCTCAAACAACAAAAAAAGTGTGACTTCTTCTCACACTTTTCCATTGGTTTTTTTCGCGACATCGGCAGCCATATACCGTTGATAATAGGTTTCAACAATCCCGAGTTTAAAGGGTCCTTCTCGGGCCTCAATCATTGTCTTTAAATGATTCAGTTCGCGTTCTAAGATTGCTTTAAGTTCTCTTGAGTACTCCATTTTAATCTTATGTTTATTGTACTCTTTACGATCAAGTATCATATAGCTATAATCCGGGGTTACCTTGACATCTAAATCGTAGTCAATGTATTTCAAGGCTTCATCGTCAATCAAATAGGGCGAGGCGATATTACAGTAATAAAAGATTCCAGTGGGTCTTAATATCCCGATGACATTAAACCAACGGTCTTTAAAAAACCACGTAATCGAAGGTTCTTTAGTATACCAAAAACGGCCGGTCGCTTCAATAACTTTAGTACGGTAATTCGCAAGCACAATCGAATCATCTCTTTGGTCGATAATTGTCGCGTGCGCCCATATGCGATGAAGTTTAGTATTGTGTTTATAGCTGTGAACAACAATACTATCCCATAGGTTATATTCCATGGTCATCACATCCTTATTGTAAACATTATATCATAGAAAAAAAACGATGAAAGAAAGAATCATCGTTTTTTACTAATATTCTATTATTAAGCTTTTGCTTGGGTTTACTTTTATGAAAACCCTGATTCGAGTGCTAAGAGAAGGAAGGTTGTAATAAAGGTTACTGTGTTTGCGATGAAGCCATAAACAATGGCCCGGCGCAGGCTTTTCTCTTTTAGACGATGGGCATAAATCACGATTTCAAAAGAAAAAACTAACACTTCACCAATCAAGATAATGGCAATGGCTCCGAACATCGAACCAAAGTAATAGCCCACCATCACCCCAAGGGATAGCAGTGTTTGAGAGATAAGATTGACAAGCCCTACTAATTGATAACTGGCTTTTTTTCGGTACATAAATAAGGCTAAAATACCGAGTTCAATCCCGATGGTTAAAATCAAGCGAAGGAAAAAACCACTGATGGCTTGCGATACAGGGAGTTCTTCAGTTAGTTGACCCACGCCAAACTGGTCCTCAGTTAAATCAACGCCTCTTACGTCAAAGATAAACCGTGCTTCAAACATTCTTCGCTCAATGCTTTCAGAAACAATTAAGACGTCGTCTTCTGTCACAATGGCCACTTTAAAAACCCTTGGCGCACTAAAGTATGTCATTTTATAGCGGTGTTCATCAAGTTGACGATAGTAACACGGTGGACCATAATAAAGTGTGCATGCAGCAAACCCTTCGTCATCCTGATAAGAAACTAATCGCTCAGGGTAGGATTCACGGTAATATTCATAACGTAATATATCATCAAAATAGTCTGGCACCTCATTAGAAACTTGGCCACGATACAAGATTAGGAGCTCAAAATAATAATCGCCTTCAACACCTATAATATGCACTTCCGCAGAAGCTTTGGGGCCGATATCTGCAGACACAGTTTGTAGGTTTGAAAGGGCTATGCTTAAAAAGATTACTAGAAAAACTATCATTTTTTGCATCGCTGAATCCTCCTACATCTATTTTATCATGGAAAGGGGGATTCATTTTTGCATCTTAAGGCAAATCTGTGCATAATAAAAGACTACTTTTTCAAGTAATCTTTCCCTTTCAAGGTTTCAGGTTCATGTGGAATTAAGTTAGGATAGCCTTGTTGACGAAGCACTTCATACACTAGAATCGCTACCGCATTACTAAGATTTAAACTGCGGACTTTGTCATTCATAGGAAGCCGCATGCAGTGCTCTAAATGTTGACTCAAGATCGCTTTAGGAATCCCTGATGACTCACTACCAAAAATCAGATAGATTTCTTCGTCTGAACTCGCAAAATCGAACTGATCAGGGCTTTTTTCACCGTACCGTGTTAAAAAATAAAAGCGCCCTGTGTTTTGCCTTAAAAAGTCTTCAAAACTCGCATATCGATAATACTCAAGATGCTCTAAATAGTTGGCTGCACTGCGTTTTAAATACTTTTCCTCTAAAGAAAAGCCTAATGGTTCGATAAGGTGTAAGATTGTATTCGTCGCTGCACAAGTCCGCATAATATTCCCTGTATTTTGTGGGATTTCAGGTGTGTATAAGACAACATGATTCATTGTTTTTCCTCCCAACTTTTAAGCAATGGTCCGATGGTGTCTTTAAACCATGGCACGTGTTGATATTCAGTATAAACTCGTTTACATAAATCAATCTGGTCATGACAGTTTTGGTTATAAAGCAAAATAATCGCGTTGCGTTTTAAGATTAATCCCCCACGAAAACTAAACGCATAGTCACGGTACCGTTTCTCTATTTG